>JAHAWU010000162.1 GCA_018383815.1 Candidatus Jordarchaeia archaeon
GAGGGTTATTTTACTATCTCAATATGTTTTCTGGTCAGAGGGTAGAGGTTCTAACATACGTTTCTCGCTGAATCATAGGGAATTTCATATTGCGCACGGTAGTATGGGTGTGTAGCAGTTTTCGGTTAATTGCTTCTACAAGCTTTTCTGGTTGGAAGAACCTTTATTGCTTTGTTTTTTCCTTTTTTTCCGCTGCTTTGATTGTTCGTGATTTATCACATCTCTTTGGGAAGGTGGCTTTTTGCATCATTTTTTTGGGGTAAATGAGAAGTTATCTTAGGAGTTTATTGGTTTTTGTGCGTTTGAGAGTTAAGGGTTTATAACTAAGGAAAGGGGATATTTGATTTTTTAATTAGTTTTTGTTGAAAAGTATTATTTTTTGTTTATTTTTTAAAGTTTTTATAATTTGAAAGTTAATAAATAAAGGTATTATTTGGGGATTTGAAAAATTTTAGGATAATGGTTATGCGAGGCCTATTTATCTTATCTGTATTTTAACTCGTATAATTCGCTGCTGTTTGGTATGTAGAAGGAATCGTTGAAAAAGATTACAGGTTTTCGGAATAGAACTGCTAGTTTCAAAAATGGCGATATTTGTTCATCTCCCTTAAATACAATTTTTGCGGATATAGCTCCGCCTTCCTTAAAATCTGCGGGAACTATTATTGGTACACGCTCTTCCTTTGCTTTGATTTTTACTTTTTCCGCGAATACTTTTTTCTCGTCCTCTTTTGGCATTGATTTTTCCTCCTAAAAGATTGAACTTTATGGTAATAAGATATTATATTTTTATTACACAGGTTAATGATTTTTTCGGATTTTCTATCTTTTTGATTAATATTTGGGAATAAGGTTATAATAACTTTTTTTATTTGACAACGATAAACCCTATTTAATAACCCATTTTTTTCGAGAGTTGAGAAACCTTTGTAGGAGTGGCAAAGCTTCCTATCATCATAATTCTCCTTTTTGAGAGATTCTAATATTAGGCCAGTGAAACCACAACAAAAATCGGCGAACACATTAATGGAAGCATAATTGTCCAAATAGCTTCGAAGAATCTGCGAAACATGGATTTTATAAACAATGTTTAATAAAGACTTATTTTCCCATTTAAAATCAGGATAGTACTCTTTTCGGAAGATGTGTCTGAATCAGTTTTTAAATTTTAAAATATGCGTCTAGGCTTTTTTGTTGTGTTTGCTTTGGAGTCTTTACTTCGCTCTTCTCTTCCTTTAAAACTATTTTTCCATAAACTCCATCAAAGCCTGGGCTAATCTTTATTTTTCCTTCACGATTTTTTATTACTAGTTCAGCAATTTTTTCGTTAACCACTCCCGCTATGTCTTCTTTGGGAACGTTGAGCAGAATGTTGTACTCATTATTAAATAAATGCACAAGCTTGTAGTACGTGTCCCAGATCTGTTTGGCGTAAAGGTTCTCAATTCCTAAGGCAACGGAAATTAACTCGGATAGGGGTATTAACTTTTTGTAGGGAATAAAATTTTTAGGAATATAGTTTTCATCCCTATCTGCCAATTCGTCTACCCTGTGTTGCACACCAATGGTCAGCTTTTTCCTACATATGGGGCAGATGTTATCCATTTTTTTTGCCTCTCTGGGTGACATACACACCTCTTCGCCTGAGGGGTGTTTATCTGCCCTATGACCATCGAAGTGGTATTTTACGGCTAACTAGGGGCGGAAGTTAGTTTCCGTATGCGGGGTCAACTTCAATGGTCATAAGGAGTTTTTTCTTATTTTTTGTTTTTATGGCGTCTAACAATTCTGTGTAGGATGGTTCTTCCAGCTCGTAAAGGTTTGCCTCTCTTCCAAGCCTCCAATTAAACGGGCTGTGGGAGTCGCTGTTGCTCATTAAAACATATCTGTCCAATTTGCTTAGTCTCCAGTTCATAGCGGGATCAGAAGATAGACCGGTTTCAACTGAGTATATGTATTTGACTTGATCTTCGTAACACTCTTCGAGGCTGTCGAAACCGTTTTCTCCTAATGCTCCAAACCAACTGGTCCATAGGTGTGCGGGAACAATAAGTATTCGTTCGTCTATGGACATGAGATTCTCGACTAGTTCAGCGGGAGTGATGCTTAGAACCGGTCTTCCGTCGACCTCCAGATTTCCATAATTCGCTAAGAACTCGTTTATTCTATCTACCACCTCGAAATCGGGAGCGAATAAAATGTGATGAATCTTCTTGGAAGTATTTTTATAATTGAAGACAGTTGACACCTCAGTGGAGAGAATAAAGAATACATCATTTTCATCTTCGACCCTAAAAAAACCTGAATTCTCAATCTCAACCAGTTTGCTTTTTAACTCCGACAGCCATTTGGGATGAGAAAAGTCCCCTGACCCCAGAAGCCTTAAACCTTTAAGCTTAGCGTGCCTCACCAAGTTTTCAATATCCATTTTGTCACTAGTAGCCCTACTATACTTGCTGTGTATGTGTAGGTCAGAAAAAAACTGCATAGAAATCCTCCGTTACTGTCATAAGAGTATTACTCCAATCTTAACTATTAAGGTATCTGTTTTCTTAAAAAAACAGTTTTTTCAAATCTACAAAACTTATCATGGAAAAGTGAGTATATTTCTAAGGGGAATAAGAAGATATGTGGGGTGAGTGGATGTATTACCATTTTATGAAGTTTTTAGGAGGGGGAGTGTCACTGCTCCCCAAGGAAGTATGACGCAATCCGCGTTTTGCTTTCCAGTCTTTTCTATTGCAGCTTCTAGGTCTTCAGCATGTTCTAATCCAATTTTTTCTATAGTCTCCTTTTCTATTCCATCAGTGACTACTATGATTCTATGTTTACTTTTAACTAGGGAGTATAAGTAGAGGACGCAGCTTTCACCGGGAAGTTTTCCTTGATCCAACATTTTAAACAATGCTTTTGGTTTGGGATTGTCTAAGAGCATTTTCTCAAAAACTTCGCTGTGAGATAGACCATCCCAGCAAGGTGCCACATGTATTATAGCTCCATCTGGTTTAACGGCTAGGGAAGCAGCAAAAATAGCCTTCATCGACTTTCCAAAGGTGGCATCCTTTGGGTGGGAGCTGGCTATTACAACATCCACCTTTTTTTCAAGATGCACACCATAAATTTTCTTTGCTTGTTCAACTGCCTTCTGGTGAGCAATGACAACATTTCCAGCGAATACGTCATATATATTCTCGTTAACGTCCATAGTGACATTTACAATCATATCTAATCCGAGCAACCTAGCAGCGTCTTCACTATCTTTGCGTATTAGGTTTCCCTCAATTTTACCAAATTCTGCTTTAAATAATTTAACCAGGGAATGGTTTTGGTTAATTGTTTGTCTCCCCGCCACGCCGGGTATAATGATTCCAGCTCCTCCTGTGAAGCCCATTAACTCGTGAGGAGTAACGCTACCAATACCTATTTTTAACTCTGCTTCAACAACTTTTTTATTAATGAGTATCTCAACGCCCTGAGGAGTTTTTCCAATGTGAGTTAAGTTATTGTCAGGATCATGATTGAGTACGTTAACTCGCTCCAAAACAGCTTTACCTAGTTTCTTTTCCAGATCTCTTTCATTGAGATGTTCATGTAACCCCACCCCAATAATAACTGTAATTTTTCTATCGGGAATACCGGCACGGTTTAACTCGTCAAGCAAAGGAGGTATGATGAGATTTGAGGGGGTTGGACGGGCATTATCATCGGATAGTATCACGGCGTCTCCTTTTCGCTGCGCGATGCTGTATAATTTTTCGGCGTCCACTGGATTTCTCACCGCTCCCAAAACCGCCTCATAAGAATCAAGTCTTTTATTAGTTACTTTAGGCGATAGGACGCCTAGTAGGTTCCAATTAGAGGGTATCCTGAATTTAATCTGTTTTTCTCCGTACGGAATTTGAATATCCCTCAACTTATTCACCATTTTTTAGAATATTTATGGACTACAATTATAATGAGGTTTCCATTGTGCTGTGATACAGTTCTAATAGGCTTTGGCAACGTATACTACTGAATTTGCTTTTCCACCGCAAATTAGGCAGTTGCCTTTCGGTTTTTCTTCTTTTCCGTAAAGCTTGCCTCTTACTTCGTATCCTCCAGTCTCTACTTTAATTATTTCTGCACACTTTGCATTATCACAGAAATCAATCTTTATGAAGCCCCCCCTATTTTTCGCTATTTCCAGAAACTCTTCTCTACTTTTTGCTTCATGGATGTTTTCTTCCAAGTCCTTTTCTCTCCGCTTCCTCAGCTCCTTTAAGATGTCCTCCTTCAACTGTTCTATGATTTCCAAAATTTCGCCCTCTTTGACCTGCATACGTTCGCGTTTATCCCTTCTAAAAACGGTTACCATACCTTTTTCTATATCCTTAGATCCTATTTCAAGCCTTATGGGTACACCAAGCAGCTCCCAGTGGTAGAATTTTGCTCCCGGGCGATCCTCTGAGTTATCAAGTTTAACGCGGTAGCCTCGGTCTTTGAGTTTTTGATAAATTTCTTCACACTTCTCCATTATGAGTTCGTTTTGTCCCTTTTTGGGTATGGGAACTATAACAATTTGGATTGGAGCCACATGGAAGGGTAATATTAGGCCATAATTGTCTCCATGCATGCTTATAATGGTCGCCGCTATTCGTGATATCCCTATGCCGAAGCATGTCTGTTGACCGTACTTTTTGGTTCCATCTACATCCTCGAAAGTAATCTCGAAGGCTCTGGAGAAGTTTTCTCCCAGAAGGTGGGTGGTGGCAATCTGTAGCACATTTCTGTCTGGAAAAAGTACATCAAACGCGTATGACTTTTCTGCTCCCGCAAATCTGTCCCATTCCGGCCTTTCCATAAGTAGAAAGGGAATACCCAGCTGATCATGTAGAACGTCTATCGTTATTTTCATATCTTCTTTTACCTGTTTTACCGCGTCCTCAAATGTCCTGTGAACGTCATGTGCTTCTATCCAGTAGAACTCCCTGCCTCGAATCAAAGGTTTAGTGGCTTTAGTTTCATACCGGTAAACGGTGTTGCTTTGATATAGTTTTAGTGGTAGATCACGGTAACTGCGAATCCAATAGGCGTAGAGAGGATACATTGCAGTTTCAGAAGTGGGCCTCAATAGTAGCGCTTTATCAAGTTCGGAGTTGCCCGCCCGTGTTATCCAGAAAACTTCGCTAGAAAATCCCTTAATATGTTCTGCTTCCTTTTGAAAGAATTCTAGGGGAATTACAACTGGAAAATTGCAAATTTGGTGTCCATGTTCGTCTAACGCGTCCTCAAATAAGCGATAAGTTTGCCTCATAATCGTCGCAATATTTGGGCGATATACTATGAATCCCTTCACACCATAGCGGAGGTCGACCAATTCAGCTCTATGAATGATTTCATTATACCACTCACTGAAGTTCTGTTGCTTGTCTGGTAAAGGAGGCGGAGCGTCTTCAACCATCGGACCACCAACCACGTGAAACACACCATCAATTTGATAATCGATACATATGTCTTCAGCATAAACTACTAACACAAATAATTATTCTGTAAACACCACGGACACTTGATTACTAAGTTTAACATTGGCTCAGATTTAAAACATTGTGTTTTAATATAAACTTTTTTTAGCACTTTGTTGTGTTATGAAACGTTTTACCAAAGTTTTTTTAAGTGTTTTTGCCAGATATAATGTTCACGTAGTTGGGGGTTAATTTATGACCGTAGTATCTTTGGTGAAGGGCGAAGCAGTGGCTGAAGCTGTTCGAGAAGCTGTAGACATGATTGGCGGTATCAAAAAAGTTGTCAAAAGAGGGGACAAAGTTTTTATTAAACCCAACCTAGTTGTACCCCTCCCAAAGGAATCTGGTACAGTCACCGACCCGGAAGTGGTTAGGGCAGTAATTAAACTAGTTAAGGAGGCGGACGCCAGCCAAATAATGGTTGGAGACGCTCCCGTTTTTATCTACAAATCTAGGAAGGCTTTCGAGGTAACGGGTACAAAAAAGGTGGTGGAGGAAGAGGGGGCAGATGCTGTTTACCTGGATGAAGAGGAATATGTGGAGGTAAAGTTTCCAAAGGCGAAGTTGATGAGTACAGTTAAACTTCCCAAAAAGTTGCTGGACTGTGACAAGTTTATCACTGTACCAAAATTAAAGACACATACGATGTGTAGAGTTAGTTTATCCATTAAGAATCAAATCGGACTGCTGTCCCCCGAAGAAAAGCAGATTTATCATAGGACGGATATTCATCAAAAAGTGGTGGATGTAACTCTTGCAGCTAAACCAGACCTAGCAATAGTTGACGGCATGGTTGCATTAGAAGGTCAGGGGCCAACCTACGGAAACTCTGTAAAAATGGGGGTTATCATCGCTGGGGAAGATTTGGTGTCCGTGGACGCTGTAGCCTCAAGCATTATGGGTTTTGATCCCCAAGAAATTCCTCATATAAGACTCGCCTCTCTCCAGGGACTGGGAGAAATGAACCTTAACAGAATCGAAGTGAAAGGAGCGAGCATCAGTGAAGTTCGTAGGTATTTTAAGAGACCTTCAGCGGATGTGATGGGTGTTTATCCAAATGTGGAAGTCTATGTTGGATGCGTATGCTATGAAGGTTGCTTAGCTTGGACAAGAGTGGAGCTTGATAGGTTAGGAAAACATGGACTCATAGAAAAAGTGGGAAAGATTAACCTCATTATTGGTCGAGACGTAAAGCTGCCTAAAGAAATGGAGGGCAGAACTTACGTCATAGGAGACTGCGCGGAGAAATATAAGGATAGGGGAGTCTTTATACCTGGATGCCCAGCCTTCGGGATTTTGGGTAGTATACAATCTCCTAGGTAGGTATTTCTGGAAAAGCTGTTGAAAAAATATTTGGTTTGGTAGGATAACCAGAATTCTATTCTGCATATTATACCATAATTTTCATGCTAATTTACTCATAGCCTCTCTGCCTTTTTGGCCAGCCTTTACTCCCATTTCTTTGGCCCTGGTGGTAAGACTTTTTACTTCCCCATTTAGCACATCCTCAAAAGTTTTTACTCCAGTCACCACTGCTGCTGCAACTCCAAGTATCTCTGCGACTTCGACGTTAAGAAAACCGCATGACAAAAAGCCCTTTTCACCAATTATTAGGAGAAGGGGAGCAGGTTTTAAATCAACTTTAAGACCAAGACAGGAAGCGTTTCCAATCTTTAGTTGTTCTATCTGTATCACATAATTCACCTTCCTACATTTCATAAAAATATAAACTGCAGTTCTTTGATTATAGAAATTCAAATTTCTTAAAATTTTTGAATGTCCTTCTCAATTGTTTCTCTTGTCACAAATCGGGACAATCCTGTTGCCTCGACAGA
>JAHAWU010000161.1 GCA_018383815.1 Candidatus Jordarchaeia archaeon
CGAAAGGCATTTTCGACGTGGAATCAATCAATGCCACACAGCCTCACTGCCTCAACTTAATGACATTGCCCATGAAATGAGGGAGGGAGACCCAAGGTTACAGAAGTTAACGCTGGGTCAGAACGGATACCTTGTCCACTGTTTCAGATAGGAATATATTTTGGTGTGGGGTCTTTATTAGTAGCAGTTTGGGGTTTGCAGGTTGGTGAAAAGTTGGAATACAATTATTTTCGAACATTGTTCGAGATAGAGATAAATTCTGGCGGTGGCCCCTATCTTATAGGAAGTCTCGGTTTCATAGAAAATTTGGAGGTTTCATGTTGTCTAATGATGAAATGTCTGATAAGCTGGGGAAGCTCCTGAAGGGTTCAAGAAAGATTTACATCGATAAGAATGGGCGAATCACTACTAAGGATGCCCCCGGTCCTAAAACGACGTTCAAGCACCAAGTCTGGTATTAGTTAAGAATGGTATTGAGGGGTGGATTTTGTCTCCGCAGTGGTATAAGGAAAACCCTAAAAGACTAATGATAGAAGTGCGTGCTGTTAAGGAACGCTATCCTCAATTCGAGCTGCTAAAGCTGGAGGATGGGAACCTGTCCTGGCGTGGCTGGCTCCAAACTTCCCGTATGGCTGACACCTTCGGCAAACTGTACAACGTGCTGATAGTTTATCCCTCATCCTTCCCCTCGCAGCCACCATCGTCGTATGTAGCAGAGATAAGTGGAAAGGAGAGTACACCTCACCAATTTCCCGACGGTAAGCTGTGCCTCTTTGACCCAGATGATCCTAAGCAGTGGACACCCAAAAGCACCGCCGTTGTGATAATAACCTGGACTGCGGCCTGGCTCCACGCCTATGAGGCTTGGAAAAAAACAGGTAGCTGGCCCGGAAGAGCCCTATAATATTATTATGGAGGTGTAATTTTTAGCTCCGTAACACTATTTTTGGGGTGTGATTTTGGAAGGTAGATGCGATGTTTCCGTTCCCGTAAAGTCGGTTGTCTTCTTTAACTTCTCCCCGGAGAGTATTAAGACTTGCGGGTCAGGATTCCTCTTTGGAAAAGTTTTGGATGGGGATGTGCTCCACATCCACAGTGTAAGTAGTGACTACAACCACAGTGTAAGTAGTGACTCTTTGGATGGGGATGTGCCCCACATCCACAGTGTAGGTAGTGACTCTGATGGTTGGAGGTTTCTAGGCCGCTTCCGCTTCCTAAGTAACCTTCTTGTTTTGGCCTTCAAAGGCTGCATTGGAATCTTGAGATACTGTGGAAACAATTTAAGAGACGCATACGTTCTACATGGGGACGCAGTGGAAAGGTTTTGGGAAGCCCTGAGTAGGGATGAAACAAGAACATTCTTTGAGGAGAAATCCGAGGGTGTTGAAAAGCTCTTTGTTGATTTTGTTTCCGAGAGCAACATTTTCTCACGGATACGCGGGATTGTCGACACGGATCTGCTAAAGGAGAAACGCGTGACGGTAGTTGGCTTAGGCACCGGAGGTTCACGGGTAGCCCTTGAGCTCGCTAAAGCCGGCGTTGGAAACTTCACCCTAATTGACCACGACAGACTGGAAACCCACAACATCTCAAGATACGTCAAAGGGGTTTCGGACCTGGGGAGACTGAAGGTAAATGTGGTCGCCGACCTCCTCCTAGACGTCAACCCAAAAATAAGAGTGTCCAAATACCCAATAAGAATCGGAATCGATAAAAACATAGATGAATTTTCCGAAATTGTGAGTAGCTCCGACGTTGTCGTAGACGCAACTGGCTCCCCCCTAGTTAACCAGTTTGTGAACTCCACATGCTGGAGGCTCAACATCCCCTCAGTGTATGCTGGAGCCTTCGAGAGGGCAATCGGCCTCTACGTTCTGAAAGTACAGCCGCCACACACCCCCTGCTACAACTGCGTGTTTGAAAAAATTTTCAGCCAATACACTCCCCCGAAGCCGGAGTTTGTAGATTACACCCAGGTGAGTGACCCAAGCGAGCTTAGGGCGGAGCCTGGGCTGAGCATAAGCGTCGGATTCGGGGCGCTCCTCCAAGCGTGGTACGCCCTCCAAATACTGCTAGGTGAAAAGGGTAAGATTGGCTTAATCGAGCACCAAATGATCATATGGGGAAACAAAAAGGAATGGATATTCGAAAAGGAGGACATTCCCTCCATCATGTTTGCAACAATCGAGAGGAATGAGGAATGCCCAGTGTGTAGGGGGAATAAGTGGATTAAGAGGGCGAAAAAGGAAATAAAGATAACCGATGAGGAATTGGAGAGGAAACTCACCCGCAAAGAAAAGAAGCTGCTTGAAGAAATCTTCAAACAGCTGATTAGAGAAATCTTCAAACAGAAGGAGGGTTAGCCGGAGTGGTAAGAATTGTTGAGGAACCAAAGGAGAATGTGGCTGGGTTTCGTAGGGTCTACATTTCGATGAGTGCCCTCAAAACGATTTTTCAGGAAAGCAAAAAGTCTTCCTGCAACGAGACCGGTGGAGCGCTTGTGGGAACCGTTTCAGGGGACAAATTATACGTTATGGAGGCCTCAGGACCTGGACCGGATGCGTCGTCCACTGTCGCTTCGTTCAGTCCGGATATACGGCACCTTGAGGACTTTGTTAGCTACTTTGAGGAGAGAGGCTTCCTCTATGTTGGGCAGTGGCATAAGCACCCCCCATGCATCAGGGGGCCATCTGGGGGGGACGAAGCGCAGATAATGGAAATAGTGAAGGATAACCCGCATCTCAACTTTTTCGTTAACATAATTTCGAATCCTATTGGGCTGGGGTTTAGGATTTCTGCAAAGATGTTTTTCAGAGATGAGATCACAAGGTTCGGCTTTCCAAGAATAGAGGAGATTGAACTGTTCCTTGAAGGAGATGCAACCGAGATAGCCATGCTAGGCATGCTTGCAGATAAGAAAGGATCAGACATAGTGCTCAGAGAAATAGAAACAGACAAAAATGCAATAGTTGAGACCGCCGAAAACCAGCTGACTCCCGCCGCCAGCATTTCCAAAGACACTGCAGCTCAGCGTCGATTAAGGGGAGTGGAGAAGGGACTCATCAGTGAGATTTACGGTCGTAAGGCCGCCCTCCTTGAGAAAAAGATACTCAGTGAAAAGAATCTTATGGAAGCCCTCTTTCCAGAATTTGAACTCAGGGTTGAAGGGTCGCCTGGCAGACTTTTCTGGTTCACAATCTTCCATACACACGAAGTCGCAATAGTGCTCGAAAAAAACGGCACCTACACAATCCTAATAAACCCCGAAGTGGAAAAAATCAACCTAGGCGTAAATGCACCTAAATCCGCACTAGTCGCCGCCCTAATCGCCAAGGCAAGCATACTCCAAGCGGCCAGCAAACTAAAAACAGGCGAAATTAGTAAGGCACCGTCCACCATACAAACACTCATAAAGCACCTCAAATCCCCCAGCGAGAGACCACCAAGCTACTCCATCCGTGAAAAACTCAAAACACTCCTAAATAAGATTCTTGTGGCCGGCTTCCGGCATTACAGACCTATTCGACCCCGCATCCATAAATTTCACGTTAAAAAGAAGCCTCAAATAAAACCCCCTCACCAAAGTCAAACCGCCTTCTACAAGTCCGCCTACAAGATGCATAGCCCCAAAATTCCCGGCTATGAGCGACTCAGAAACACGCTCAGAAAAATATGCTTTTTGAGACAAAAAACACACAGTACATAATAGGCGCCTAGGCAAGCCTACTCAAACACGGCGCAAACACTATCCTATAAAAATAATATTTATGCCGCTAGCAATAGTTAACTAGTAATAGTTGACACCACCCCAACCCACATTACTGGAGAAACACCCCCAATTTATTTGCGGAATCATCTCTTCCCCCAAGCTTATTTTGCAAGCTTCAATTTTGAATTCACACCTTAACAATGTGGAATTCCACCTAAAAATCAGCACATTTTAGACAATAAAAAGCAGGCGTAAAAAGTTTTTAGTGCAAGCCGCTGGGGTCTTCGGGATGGGGCTCTGTGTCGTCTTCTTGTGCGGGGTTTTGGTCTCCCCACTTATTCTTTTTGCCAAAAAGGAGCCCTTAATAGAGCTTCACTCCAATTGAAGCCCAACCTTTTTTTTCTGGGGGAACATTTATCTCCAAACACGCCCTAATACCAAAAATATACTAAAAACTTTTTATGCCCATTTTAAGGTCCCCAGCCCATAAATGGTGAAAAAAAGTCTAGGAAATAGTTTTAAAGAAGCACAAAAAAGGGCTCAAAAAATACAAGGACTCTGCGAATCTGTCGCCCGGAAGCTACTTTTCTGGGAATTTCAGCCTCGTGTAAGTGGGGCAGGACCTAGTTTCTAATTATGGGTGTTGCCTGATTTTAGGGTAGGTTTTCGATTTGTTCTCTTTTTTTCTATTTTTTCTGTTCTATCTGGTTTTCTGTTTTTGGTGGGGGTGCGATGTTGGAGCCACAGGAGATGCAGAAGTTGGCATCTCCGCTATTTCTCCTTCCGCAGTAGGGGCATACCTTGAAGATTAGGATGAGATACTTTTTCCTATAGTTGGATGCGTTTCTCTTCGCTTGTTCTGAGACTTGTAGTATTTCTTCCACTAGGTTTCGGATGCTTGCGTCGACTGACCAGTCCTCTATTGATTGTAGTGGGATTTCTAGTTCTTCCGAGTTGAGTGTTACGATGACGTTGGGGTGTTCCTGGGGGTAGTTTGGAGGGCAGATTATGAGGGTGTTTACTTCGCCTGCCTTGAGCTGGTAGGCTATTGCTCCGTCGCGTAGCCTCAGCAGCCTAAGATCGGGAACCAAGGCTCTAACCTCTGCTACGTCCTTTTGGAGTCTCTGCCTTCCCCAATCATTCGAGTACCAGTGGGCTGAAACCAGGTCATCCGCCGCCTCCAATTGTGATAGTTTCTGTGTGTCTTCCCTTCTTATCCTAAGCTGTGCGAGGAATGCTGCGGTGGGTGCAAAGTAGCAGGGCTCCTCGTATGGTAGGGCCTCAACCTGTGGAGACGTTACTATCTCCAGTGGGCTTTGAGGGTAATCTGGGGGGTACCTTATGATGACCTCGTGTTCCTGATATTTCCAGTACCAAAAGATTTGCTCATCCTTGATTCTTAGTTGTGCCTCAGGGAAGAGGATACTCATCGCGGAGAACTCTATTTCCAGTCTCCTTCTGCCCTCCCTTCCCCTGAACCACACATCTCTAGAATTAGACATCATTTCTATCTCCTCACAATCTCTCCATACTCATCAATAATACTCTCTTCATACTCATCAATAATACTCTCTCCATACCCATTAATATATTCCTGATCATCACCCTCGCCACCGCGATGGCTCCTGCGGCGTAGCCGGAGCGCAATTAAAGCGGAGACAACCACCACAAATACTATTCCGACACCAGCAATATTGAAGTCATGCGGCTGAACCATGTAGGAAAACAATGCGATGTCAATGTTCAGCTTAGCCATGAATAATGCAATGTTGATGTTCAGCCCAGCCATGAAAAGGTCAATGTTCAGCTTAGCCATGAATAATGCAATGTTGATGTTCAGCCCAGCCATGAAAAGGTCAATGTTCAGCTTAGCCATGAATAATGCAATGTTGATGTTCAGCCCAGCCATGAAAAGGTCAATGTTCAGCTTAGCCATGTAAAGTAGTGTGCTGGTGACGTTGATGTACGGCTTAACCATGTAGAATAGTGCGTCGGTAGGGCTATGTGGCTGAGCAATGTAGGATAGTATAAGTGGCAGAATCAAGGCTATTGGAGTAACTGGAGATGGTGGGGTTCCAAGTATGGCGAAGTGGGTTAGGTGGTTTACCTGTGTGGTTATAATATTGTTCTTTGTGTCCACTGTGCTTGGGGTTTCCATCCATTTTTCGGATGTTTCATTCCAGTACCATATTGCTAGGGAGGTTTCGTTAAGGCTGTTTTCTACAACCTCCTGGTCGGTGTAATGTATTTTTATGTTGATTCCCTGCACTGCTTCTGTGTCGTTTGCAGTGATGGAGACGAATCTTCCGAGGAAAGCTAAACCTGGGGGTGCGCCGCCCCTTACATTCTTCATGATTCTTATGATTCTAAGTGAGGCGGGTGCGGAGAGGTTCAGTGAGAGCTCGACACCCATCTGGGTGGGAGGGTTCACCGGTTGGTTTAGGCCCTGTCCGATTTCAACCGTGAAAGAATATTGAGGTACGTGTTTCATTAAATCATAGTTATAAGGATAGCTGTAGCTTATGGCTGGATTATCTTCTGAGGAGTCGAAGGCCAAGGAACTACCTGCACTAACTCCGCCGGCACTATCCACCGTTTGTGTTATCCAGGTGGAAACCTCTCCTCCGGCTTTAACTGGTAGGGTGGTGAACGCCGAATTTAGAGTTACCACTGCTTGGGTTTCCATGTTTTCTAACTGGTTCCACGTCTGCATTGTTATTGCCATCATTGAGGGTAAAATGGAGAGAATTAGTGCCACTACCAGTAGCATAAAAATTTTACTAACCCTGGATTTACCCATATTTATTCTCCATTTCTACTCTTCATTCTCCCCGTCTCGCAAAAATTATTCGTTTCTCGTAATTCACATAGTAATTTGATTATTCAAGGTATAAATGTTACAAAAAGGGGTATATTTTTTTCTTGAACAATGTTCAAATATGCCACACTTTTAGCTTTTATTTTACTAGATCTACGGTACCTCTTTACACAGGCTTATCAAATAAACAAAAAAGGAAAAACATAGTGATTAGTTCTGGAAAAGTGGGTTAAGCCCTAACCCTTTTTTTCAATCCTTCGCAGACAAGATTAAAGCAACTAACCAAACCCCCAATAGGGTGCCACCACCCAGTTAGCGTGCCCCCTGCTATTAGACGGCCCCCATTTAGCACATATCTATAAACACACTTGGCTTATAATCTTTTGGCGATTCGTCCATCACCAGGGCTAAAGTCGGGAGCTTTCTCGCCAACGATTTGTAACAACCATATAGACCAATATTGAGATACATCAAAGGGAACACGTGCAAAAATTTTTTGGTTTCTAGTGTGGAAGTTAACTTAAGTGGCAATTATCGTGAGCCTGCATGTTTTTTGGCTCAAAGAAACCCTCTCCCTGGACATTTTTTCGGAGTTTTTCAGGGGTGGAATAGCTTGTGAGCAGTCTCCCACCCAATTTTTGGACGTGTTCCATCAAAGGGGAACATAAAAATATGGTACAGATAATTAGTTCACAGGAGTGATTACTTTTTGGCTATGAGGCTTGCAATGGTCCAGAAAACCTCGTTAACATTTTTCCCTGTACGTGCACTTGCCTCAATGTAGGGCATACCCACACTCTTAGCGTAACGCTTTCCTTCACTTCTGGTAACTTTTCTTGAGTGGAGGTCGAC
>JAHAWU010000037.1 GCA_018383815.1 Candidatus Jordarchaeia archaeon
CAAGTGGTAGGAAGCCCGTTTTTCGATAAGTTGGTGGAAATTGTTGGGCGGAGCAATGTTTCCCGTGAACCTGAAGTGTTGGAAGAGTATTCCAAGGATCTTAGCTTCACTGATGCCAAAAAGGCCTCCTGCGTGGTTTGGCCCAAGAGTGTTGATGAGGTTAGCAAAATAGTGAGGCTTGCGGCGGAGTACTCATTCACGCTGGTGCCTGTGAGTTCGGGTAAGCCCAGACTTCGGGGAGACACCACCCCCATGGCTGACAATTCCGTCATTGTGGATTTAAGCAAAATGAACAGAATTATTAGGATTGATAGGAAGAATAGGGTGGTTATGGTTGAGCCCGGGGTAACATTTAGCCAGCTTGTGCCAGAAGTGAATAAACATGGTCTCAGATTGTTGATGCCCCTTCTTCCCAAGGCTTCCAAATCTGTTCTCGCCAGTAGTTTGGAAAGGGAACCTGTGACTATGCCCAAGTATCATTGGGACTCCTCAGACCCCCTGTTGTGCACTGAGGTGGTTTTCGGCACGGGCGATGTTTTCAGAACCGGTGCCGCTGCGGGTCCTGGAACCCTTGAGGAACAGTTGGAGTCCGGTGGAGCGCAGAAGAGTCCCTTGGGCCCCACACAGTTTGACCCCTTCAGAATTTTGCAGGGAGCGCAGGGCACCATGGGCATTGTAACGTGGGCCACAGTTAAGTGTGAGATCCTGCCCAGTACAAGGAAGCTTTTCTTTGCCGCCTCGGATTCACTTGAGACCTTCCTAGATTTTGCCTATGGAGTTCTGAGGCGGAGATTGGGAGACGAGTTCTTCATCCTTAACAATATGGGTCTGGCCACAGCTCTGAGAAAAGAAGCTAAAGAGATTCAATGGCTTAGAAAGGTTTTGCCTAAATGGATTTTGGTTCTCTGCATTTCGGGCCATGGGAAGCTGGCTCAGGAAGAATTAGACTACTTGGAGGGAGACATCAAAGACATCGCCCGTGATACTGGTGTGAACCTATTGTCCGAGGTTCAGGGCGTCTCGGGTAGTGAAGTTTTGGGTTTGCTGGGCAGGAGCTGTGAGGAGCCCTACTGGAAACTGCGGTTCAGAGGCGGATGCCAAGAAGTGTTTTTCCTCACAACCCTGGACAAAACCCCAGAACTTTACGAAACGTTTACCCGAATAGCTAGCGAGGAAAGATATCAGTCTGAGGATGTGGGAGTCTATATTCAGCCTCTGGTTCAAGGCTGCAACTGTCACTGCGAATTTGACATTTACTACAATCCTCAAGATACTATGGAAGCCAACAGGGCCAAATACTTGTACCTGAGAGCAGGTGAAGCCCTCATAAAAAAGGGAGCCTTCTTCAGCAGACCATATGGCCCCTTAACCGAAACCGTTTACAGAAACTGCTCGCCGGAAACCGTTGTGGCTCTAAAGAGGGTTAAATCTATTTTTGATCCAAAAAACCTGCTGAATCCTGGAAAACTATGTTTTGGAGGAGTGTAAAAAATGGCTGCGAGTCTTAGCGATTATGAGAAGTTGATGGCGGGCTGCATCAGGTGTTCAAACTGCAAGTTCATCCCCGCATTACAGGTGAAAAGTCAGAAGTTCTCAGCCATCTGTCCCGCCATTGAGCGGTACAATTTCCACGCCTATTCTGGTGGAGGAAAAATGATTATCGCCCAAGCCATGCTCAAAAACAGAATACAGTACACCGAAGAGCTATTGAAGGTGATTTACCGCTGTACCGCCTGTGGAGGGTGTGATATTGCCTGCAAATTCTTCTTTGAGTTGGAGCCCCTAGAGGTGATACTGGAGCTGAGAAACCACTGCGTAGAGAGCGGCGCAGGCCCCCTGCCTCAACACAAAAAATATATTGAGAGCGTCAAACTTAACCACAACCCCTATGGTGAAAATCACGAGGAGAGGCTGTCCTGGCTTCCCAAAAACACCTCTTTTAAGGAGGGCTCCCAGACCGCTTACTTTGTAGGATGCACAACCTCCTATCGCAGAAAGGAGATTGCTCAAGCCACCACAAAAATATTTGACAGCATAGACCTAGACTACACCATACTGGGATCCGAAGAGTTCTGCTGCGGCAGCCCCCTAATAAGGGTAGGCGACAGGAGGGACGCACTTGAACTTATGCGAAAAAATGTTGAAAAACTCAAAAACCTTGGAATAAAGAGAATTGTAACCAGCTGCGCCGGATGCTACAGCATGTTCAAAGCGGAGTACCCCCGCTACCTCAACACAGACTTCCAAGTCATACACACCTCAGAACTACTAGACAACATGCTAAAAGAGGGCAAATTAGAACTGAATAAGGAGGTCCCCCTAAAGGTAACCTACCATGATCCCTGCCACCTGGGAAGAAACTCTGAACCCTACACCCCATGGCAGGGACAAATGGTAAAAGTCGTTTCTCGAATCTACATTCCAGTCCCCCCAAAAGTCATCCGGCGTGGAACAAACGGAGTCTACGAGCCTCCCAGAAACATCCTGAGAAGCATCCCAGGACTGGAGCTCGTGGAGATGGAGAGAATAAAGGAATACGCCTACTGCTGTGGAGCCGGCGGAGGGGTGAAGTCTGCCTTCCCAGATTTCGCCCTCTGGACGGCGAGCAACAGGGTTGAAGAGGCAAAAGCCACGGGAGCAGAGGCCCTAGTTTCCTGCTGCCCCTTCTGCGCCACGAATCTTAAGGACGCCATAAGAGAGAAGGGCGAAAAGATGGAATTCTACGATTTAACGGAACTCGTTCTAAAAAGTATGGGAGGAAGCACATAAATGTTGGACAGAGAAGTTTACCGAGCCTTGGAAAAAGTTGTGGGGAGAGAAAACATCACTGAGGAGCCAGCAATACTTGACACCTACGCCTACCAGTGGTGCACTGAGGTTGAAAAGGCATTGAGGGGCGAGGAACCATCAAGATTCGGCTACAGGCCAGAAGCAGTGGTGCTGCCCTGCTGCACCAGTGAAGTTCAGGCGATAGTGAGGATATGCAACCAGTATGGCATCCGATTCAAGGCCCACAGCACTGGCTTGGGGGCGTGGGGAGCGGTATCTGGGCCTGGAGTTATACAGCTGGATCTTAGGAGAATGAACAAGATTCTGGAAATAAATGAGAGGAACATGTATGCGGTCATTGAGCCCTATGTGACCAATGCTCAGCTGCAATCTGAACTCATAAAGAGGGGATTAAACCACCATATGCAGGGAGCAGGTCCCCAAACTTCACCCCTAGCCAGCCACACCTCCATGGTTGGGCCGGGTTTCACCTCTGCCAGCACCGGTTTTAGCGGCCGTAACGTTCTGGCGGTGGAATGGGTTCTGCCCACGGGTGAAATTCTCAGACTGGGCTCACTTAACTGCAGCGAAGAATGGTTCAGTGGAGACGGGCCGGGCCCGAGCCTCAGAGGAGTTATGAGGGGCTTTATGGGTGCTTATGGTGGTCTGGGTGTTTTCACCAAATGCGCAATTAAGCTTTATCCCTGGCCTGGTCCTCGAGAATGGAAGGTGAGTGGAGTCATTCCCAATTATGAGTTTGAGGTTCCCCCCTACTGGAGAATGTTTGTGCTCAACTTTCCGGACTGGGACTCCTTTGAGGAAGCTTACTACAGGATCGGGGAGGCTGAGGTCAGCATGATGGCTATGGCTTCTTCTCAGGAGGGGTTGGCTACAATGTTTTCCAACACTAGGGAGCAGACCATAGAGAAAATTTTGTCGGATCTTATGACTAAGGTTCAGAGGTACTTCATAGTGCTGGTAGCTGCGCACACTGAGAGGGAGTTCAACTATAAGACTAAGCTTGTGAATGAGATAGTTAGGGAAACGGGTGGCGAGGATCTCGTTGAGAAGGGTGTGGTGAAGCCGCCGTCAATAAGCTACGCTGAAGGAGTTAGAAACATGTTGGGAAGCCACGCCTTCCGCTTCACAAGCTGCTTCCAGAGCACCCATGGAGGAATGGACACCATATCCATGGCCATAAACATAGCCAAGGTAAACGTGCCCATCAAACGTAAATACATAGAGAGGGAGTTAATCGGCGACGACAGAGGGGAAGGCATGTGGATCACATTCTACGAACAGGGACACTTTGCACACATGGAGATACCCACAATATATGACCCCGCCGACCCCGAATCCTGCAAGGGATACGCAGACTACTCAATGGAGTGTAACAAGGCAGACATAGAACACAGCTTGGGGATTCCGTTCTTCATAGTGGGAGATAGGATGCATGACCTTTTTGGTCCCCACTGCTGTAATTATCAGAATTGGCTCCGCAAAATAAAGGAAGCATTCGATCCCAATGGCGTATCAGATCCAGGACACTACATATCCCCAAAAAAATGAGCACATAATGTGGGATAATTAGAAGAGGTACATATGTGGTAAGTTACTTCCACACAGTTAGAATAGAAGTGCTTGAGGTGATCTGAGATAAGGGAAGAAACCCGCAGAGAGGTTAAACGGGCAATTATAGAGTTTGCGGAGGCGAGTCTGAGTAAGGTTGAATTCACTGTTGAGGAGCTTAAGAGGGCTTTTCCCTTCCACTCTATATTTTTTCCTGACGAGGCTTTATTGTCGTTCAAAGTACAGAGAAGCCTGGTGACAAGGATGGGTATGACGCTTTATCCAAAGCTGGCAGTAATAATTGCTAGGGATAATTATAAGGATGTGCACCGTAATTATCCGATTTCAGGTAGAGTGTCGGCGGAGAAAGTGAGGGTAATGGATCGGATTATAGATTAGTTGCGCTCTGGTAGAAGAAGCCCCAGTCATGATAGTGAAATGAGGGAGATTTTCTCTGTTGCTGGTGGGGAACCTGTAGAAATTTCCATTATTGCTGATTTATTTATAAGTGATTTTAAGCCTGGTCCGCTTTTCCTTGAAATTAAAAGCCCCAGACCGAACTTGGATATTTGTGCGGAATCTAAGAAAAAGATGCTTTATTTTATTGCACTATTTGAAGGCATGAAACCTGAAGCTTATCTTGCTTTTCCCTATAATCCTTTTGTTTATAGAGATAAATATAATCATAGGTTCACTATGCAAATCATGGATTTGGATAAGGAAGTCTTGATAGGGGAGGAAATGTGGGATAAGATAGGTGGTGCTGGAACTTATGAAGAATTGTTGGAAATCGCTGGGGAGCCAAAAAATGCTATTTTGAGGGAGAAAAAGAGGATTAAGGATTGAATACCTTTTGTTCCATTTAATCTGCATCGTTAATTTTCTTGAAGATTAGTACATATTCGTATCTCAGTCTAGCGTAACCGCCGAGGACGGGTCTTCCTATTATTTTGTCTAGGGCGAAACCAGCCTCTTGGGCGAATTCTATGTACTTCTGGTGAATAGGGAGCTTCTTTTCTTTATAGGTGACGTCTCCTATTATGGTCACACAGTATCTGTTGGGTTGCAGAACTTTGTTCATTTCTTTAAAGGAATTCCTCATGTCTTTGTAGTAGTTATCTATTCTTTCGTCGCCTTTTCCTCTCAGGCCGACCATATCTTTTACCAAAGTATCTGCGTTAATGTTCAAATATGATAAGGCATGTAGATCGTTTTTAATGTAGTCCACAGCTATACTGTATGGTGGTGAGGTGATGATTCCAGCGAAGTACTCTCTGGGAAACATTTCGCTTAATTTTCTTGCGTCTCCCTCCAGTACCTCCACATTTCCCAGCCGAAAATTCAACTTTTGTTTCAAGGCTTGGAATTTTTCTACAGTCTTCATTATGGCGTCTAGGTTGCTGTTGAAACCCTCCCACATTGGCTTCTTAATGTAAGTATAATCAGATAAAGCATATAAATAGCATAATTGGTAAAAGCGGTAAACCCTATCGTCAGATATTAATTTAGATTCATCCTCTAGGTTCTTTACGTATAACTCGAGGTTTGAAGTCTTTCCAAGTACTCCTCTCATTTTTCTATTAAAATGGTGGAATATTTTCTCCCTAGGAACTTCTTTTAGCATTTCGGTTGTGAGATCCAGTAGTTCACACTTTACTCTTGACATCAAAGTACATATGGGATTAATATCTACGCCCCAACTGTCTACGCCTACCGTCTTGGCTTCAATAAATGTCGTCCCACTACCAACAAAAGTATCAAGAATCCTATCTTCTCCCTTAAGCCCCATCCAGTTAATAAGAGCCTTCACCATCTGAGGATGAAATTTCGCTTTATAGGGATAGAACCAGTGTGTTAAATACTGGTTTGTTCTGCCAATTTGCCCCTCCCCCCTAATATTTGAGATATAGTAGTGAAAAGTTTTTTCACCGTTTACCTCCTCAAAATAAGCACACCTCCTCCTAAAGGAGTCTAGATCCCTCCACCAACGGGACAACTCCATCTTAGCAAGCTGAGCCTCATAAATAGAGCCGACATCATCAAAAAGTTTAACATTTACAGGTTCAGGTATACCGCTGAGAATCCAATCCATGATGGGCTCAGCCATGTACATGGTTGTCTCCTGATCTTCCACCATCCTCAATTACCTCAGTTCTCTTCAGCATCCTTCCCTTACTGATTTACAAACACCATTTTTCTCTTTTTCAGGCTCTTTCAGGTAAGTTTGAACAAAACCTACTAAAATATTTAATCGTAAAACTTCCAATTGTACTACCTATATAGAATTTTTAAATCCCACGTTAGATAAGTAATTAGTGTCCCATTTTGAAACATTACCCTCCTTTTGATTTTGCGGAGAAGAATGAGGACTTCCTTACCCTAAGGATTTCCCCCGCAGGTGCCCTTTTTTATAAATCTCCTGATAATTCTCCCAGAACATTTTCGCAGCTTTTCTGGTTAGACTTCCCTATTAAAGCTGCATAATCTCAAGACTTGCCACCATCCCTCTAAACTTGAATTTGAAAAAGAAGGGGTTCCTTACCTTAAAAAGTGATAAAATAAAAACGAAACCCCGTGAGTCTCTCAATGTTTGCATCTGCTCCAGAACAATTTTTATACTAGAATTTATTATTTTTACTAGGAACCGAATATTTTAGGAGGAATTCGTTTGGCTAAGGTGAAAGTCACGAGGAACTATCAGATTACCATACCCGTAAGCATTCGCAGGAAGCTCGAAATAAAAGAGGGTGATTACGTATCAATTGAAGTTTCAGGTGAAGGTGAGGCTGTTTTGAAGAAGGTGATACCTGTAGAGGACTTGGCTGGCGTATGGGATGAGGAAATGGACAACATAATGAAGAGTGTGAGCGAGTCATGGAAAACATGGAAACTATAAAGGCTATATGTATCGACACAGATGTGATAGTGGATTACTTAAGGGGCCGAGAGCCAGGAAGGTCAGCCTTTACCAAATGGAGGAAAAAGGCTGAGATCTTCTTAACTAGCGTAACAGCTTTTGAACTCTTGCTGGGTGCAAGCCTCTCGTCAAAACGCGAAAGGAGAGTAGTAGAAGTTGAAAGTCTACTTGATCAACACAACGTTCTAACCTTTACTCTTGACAGTGCCAAAAAGGCAGCTGAAAAAGGGGCAGAATTAAGAGCCAAAGGTATATCCATCGAAATTCGAGACCTCTTCAATGCTTCCATGTGCTTATTAAAGAAGATACCTTTCCTTACGGGGAACAAAGCACATTACGAGCGAATTAAAGAGCTAATAGTGCTGACACCCTAACATGCACCCCTCAAATTAAAAAACGGAGCCTTCTTACCAAAATTCAACAAACAACGCTGGATATAGAAAGTATCGAGAAGGTGCAAATCAAGAGGATGTGGCTATGGTCGCCAATTCAAACTATGTGCAATACTTCAGAGTATGAAAGGATAAAGAATCAGTGAATAAAATAGAAAGCCAAAGTTCAATTTTTGCCATGAAAAACTTTTTCATAATTTATCTGAAACGCTTCTAGCGTATGTTGGTTTGCCATGAAAAACATTTTTTCATGCTTTATCTGAAACGCCTTCAGCGTATGTTAGTTTGCCATGAAAAACTTTTTCATACTTTATCTGAAACGCTTCCAGCGTATGTTGGTTTGTCTAGATTTGTTCCTCAGCCACTTAATTATAGCGCTCCACAAAAGTAATGCGAGCTTTTATTTTTGATGTACGAGGAGGTTCCCTATGGGTGTGAGGGAGCACACGCTCGTGACGCGTTCGGACGGTGTGTTGCGCCCAAACCAGCTTATGGCTGTTGCGAGTTGGTGTGGGGTTGCAAAGTACCGATTGTTCAGAAGTTTTCTCCTCTCGTTCCACCACTGGTCCTGAGGGTTAAGGTCGGGGGAGTAGGCTGGCAGAAGCCCCAACTCTATCCGGGCGATAGATTCGCAGAATCCAGTGTTTTTGGGCCTTTTTTCTGTGTTTCCTTAACTTTTCCCGAACCCTTTTTCGGCATTGGAGGGTTGAAACCTTGAAATTTGAGGAAAAATGTGGAAAAAATCTAAAATTATTAGAGCAACAAAAGAAAAAAGATTTTGCGAATCTATCGCCTGGGCGCGGGAGGTGGGCTTTGGAAGGAGATGGGCCGTGGAAACCGCCATAGTATCCTTCAAAGCCCTGTTTGGGGAATACGTGGCGGCACGCACCCTAGAGGCCGCTCAGTGGGAGGTAGGCTTAAAGGTCGCGGTGTACAACCAGCTCTGCTAAACCGCCCCTCGGAAAACCCGAGGCGGGGCAGAGGAAAAACCACAACAAAGGAAAAAAGAAATAATTATGCAACGAGGCAGAAATTGGATTAAATTTATAATTTCTTTAAAGGTAATATTTTTTTAAAGACAATGGCAATTTGCAGTGAGTCTACTATTTATTACTTGGTGATTTGTTTTTAGTTCTTTTAACTGTTAAATCCGCTTTTCCTCCCCCTGTCCGGGAACCTTTTTTTCTACTCCAACCCCGCCCGGCATGAAAATCCACAGAAACAGGGGATTAAACGCGCTTTCCCCCTCCAAACCACCACAGAAAGTTAACACAAAAGAATATAAAAATCAGAACGTCATAAAAGGTAGACTCGTTGGCAATTTGAATGGAAAAAGCGTATCTGGTTAGCTACTGGTGACAGTTTTTTAATTTTAAGGGTGATGAAAAGGTGGAAAATCCCATCAAAAATGTTATTGTTGCCGATACTAATGGTTTATGTCTTGTTTCCGCAGCTGGGGAGTCCACCGACGATTATTTGTTATCAGGTCTGTTGACGGCCATTTTAAAGCTTGGTGAAGAGATGGTAGAATCTGAATTGGAGAGCCTTGTTTTCAAGGATCAACAGATATACTATCTTAAAAGGGGGGGCTGTTTGACTATTGCTCAGGTTTCAAGGGAATTACCAGAAGCAATTGTTTTTCGAATCTTATCAGAGATCACTGATAGCTTTTTGAAAAAATATGGTTATCTTTTGAAAAATTGGTCGGGTAATCTAGATCTCTTCTCTGATTTTGGAAACGAGTTAAAGAAATATTTGAATCGGCCCCTGCTAGATAGTTTTATGTCCAGTTTTTGGTTGCAGATTAAAGCTGAGGGAGTGATCCTTTATAATACCAAAAAGGAAGAAACTATTTTTTCCTCACTACCAGAGGGTCTGGAGTCAAGAAAGAATAGAGCAGTGGGAGGGATGCTTTTTACTTTCGCCAATAAGATATCTGAAGATTTTCGCGGGGGAGCCGTTGAAGTTATAGTATTGAGGGGGAAAAATAAGTGGATTGTTAATGCAGTTAAAGGTGAATTTAGTCTTCTGTGCATCTTCAACCGTGAGGAAACACATAATTTAGAACTTATTGTAGAAATCACTAAAGACATTATGGAGTCAGTTGTAGAGTATCTAATAATATGATAATTATGAGGTGAGAAAGGAATGAGTTTTAAGAGAAAAATGGTAGATGTAATGATGCCCAAAGAGTTCGGTGCCATATCTGGATTATTCCACGTGGCCATTTTTTCACTTCAAAAGGCAATAACGGAATTAGTAGGCAGCAGTGGATTCAGAGAATACATCTTTCCCACTATTCAAGAAAAAATTGGCAATGTGGAAAAAATAGGTTTAAAAGAAATTAAGGGCTCAAACATAGACGAGTTCATAGACCGATTCTCAGATCTGCTGAAAAAGTCTCTTCTTGTGGGTTCAACATCATTTGAGAAAAAAGACGACAGTACATATATTTTCGAGCTTGATGAATGCTTTATGGCAAAAAACGCACACACAGTCGCAGAAACAAGCGGAGTATGCCCAATGGCCATGGTTGTAGCGTCAATTCTCCAAGAATTTACTGGTACCGAAGTGAACGTAGGTTGGTCTGATTTAACTCCAAAGGGGAGCAGAACAGAATTAAAATTAAAGTTATAAAATTAAGTAAACGAAATTAATTAATAAACTTGACAATGTTAAATTAGGTTATTTTCGTCTTCAATTTTACTAAAAGCAGCAAAGAAAGCCGATTTCCTCAATCATAAAGGAAAAAATCTGGGAGAGATAAACAATAATCGAATAAATTTAACATTGTCGAGTAAATAAAAAATTTAAAAGACATCAAATTGGTTAGATGTGACTCTCAGTTCCATCCACGCAAAATTCAATTAATTTGTAAATAATTTACGGGCGTAAAAAGTATTTGGTGCAAGCCGCTGGGGAATGTCTTCGGACCTGGGCTTTGTGTTGTCTTCTTGTGTGGTTTTGGGTCTCCCCATTTATGTCTCTTTTTGCCAAAAGGAGCCTTAATAGAGCTTCTTTCCAATTGAAGCCTAACCCCCTTTTTCTGGGGAACATTTGTCTCCAAACACGCTCCAAATACTAAAAATGCACTAAAAACTTTTTATGTCCTAATTTACAAAAAATTCGACAAGAAAGCCCCGAACTTTAGTTCTGGGACGAATTGTCGATAAACTTATATGTTTCGAGATTCGTTGAACATATGCAGAGCTATCAACGTTCAAGGAACAAAGTATTCCCGATACAGTACCACCTGGTCTGGTGCCCTAAGAGACCAAAGCCTGCCCCAGTTGGAAAAGGGATAAGAGAGTCCCAAAACAGGTAATCCGCCAGGTCGCCGAAGAACCTGAAAAAGTTTTGGAGCTAACCACAAAACCCAGACCCCGCCCACCTATTTTCAGCCTATCCCACAATACCTGTCCATAAGATTGCGAGAAAAATCAAAGGGGCGCAAAGCCCAAACATCCCCAAAGGAGGGAGTTCCCAGAACCGCCTAAACTACCGTCACCGTGGACCCACAACCATGTTTCAACGATAGGGGCTGCCTCCAAAGAAAAAAATAGAAGAGTACATTGAAGCCCAGAGGGGTATTTGAGTGGAGAGGACAAACACCTTCACAGTTGAGGGCAACCTGAGCCTTTAAGAGGCTGGCGGACAACTTGCGCCAAACTGTACAACGAAGTGAACTTTGAACGCAGGCAAGCATACATACACTACAAAAGGTTCCCATGGTATCCCAAGCACCTATACCAGAAATATGCTCCAGCCATAGGTTCAGCAACGGCGCAGCAAATCATAAACAAGAATAACGAGGCTTGGAGGGGCTTCCTAGCGCTTAGGAGGCTTGAAACGAGGGGTAAGCTTCCACCGCATATAGCCAAAGTTTCAATGCCGAGATACTGGAAGAAGAACCGCGGAAGAGAATTCAGGATCATTATAAGAAACGACTGCTACAGGATTGATGGGGAACACCTCCACCTCCCCAAGGGTCTAAAGTTAAAATATAAGGGAGAGTTGAGGTGGTGGGGTAAGCAGGGAAGACTTGAAATAATCTATGATGATACTGATGGGGTGTGGAGGGGCTTTATGACGGTTAAAGTTGAGAAGCCCCCTAAGAGGGGGCAATAAGTCCCTCTACATAGACCTGGGCGTCGTAAACCTTGCAACAATATGGTTTTATGGCTTAAGGCAGCCCATAGCCCATTCTGGCAGGGCGGTTCTAGCGGACTGGTGGTACTGGACAAGACGCATAGCAGGGGAGCAGGGCAGGCTGGCGAAAGTAAACGGGCCAAGACGTCCAGGAGGCTAAGGAGGCTATATAGGGTGAGGCGAAGGCGCTTCAGACACGCCATAAATGTCATGATAAAAGCCATGGTTGAGGAGGTATATACGCTGGGCATATCGAAAATAGCTGTGGGAAGGCTTAGGGGCGTGAGAAAGAACAACCATAACGGTAAGGCAAACTCCATGATAAACAACTTCTGGAGCTTCAACTACATAATAAAGAGGTTTAGGGAGAAGGCGGAGGAATACGGGATAGAGGTCATAGAGGTGAGCGAATACCGAACGTCGAGTATATGCCCGAGGTGCGGCTCAAAGAGCACGGCCGCCAAGGGAAGGCTCTTCAAATGCCTAAGCTGCGGGCTGGAGGCGCACAGGGACTCCGTCGGAGTCCTGAATATAGCTCGCCTCCGTGGAGGCGAGGTTAACGGGGCGGTGGCACACCCCTTGCTTCTAAGGTGGAATGGAATGAAGTGGAAGCCTAAAAGGGCGGTGAACAGCCAACCGATGAAAACCCTAGAAGCAAGAATCTCCCGACTTTAGTCGAGGAGAGTGTCAATAACTATAATTCTTTAACATTTATTTTTTCCAGATCCGCTGTACCCAAACCCTTTTCCTGCGCCAGTTTCAAGTGTTTCACGGAGAGTGGAACAACACCTAGTATACTTGCGCCTACCGCGTCGGCTGCAACGGGATCCTGTGAGAATATCATTACATTGAATTTTTTGGTTTCTCCCCCTAGTTCTCCTCTTATGTTTCCCTCTATTCCATCTATTATGGCTAGGTCGGGAGCCTTGTAGAGATTTATGTCCACTATGCTCTGGTGTATTCCTTTTTTGTGGAATCTTCCCTTATTTCCGCCGATGGTTGCTCCCAGCATATTTTTGAGTGAGAGGGTGACGCCGGCTTCGCAGTGCACCTTCATTACTGCAGCCGAAACCAGATAGCAGTCCTTTAACGTTAGGGGAAATTCGTGTTCTTTTAGCACCAAGGCTTGAGGATTCCTCACCTTCTCATACTGGTCCTTGTTTAGGTCTACCAGTTTCACCCCATACTTTTCGGCTAGTTGTTGGTAACCCCGGTCTCGGTAGGCTTGGTTTGTGTCCACCCAGCCGGCTCCCTCTGCGATAATTATTTCTTTTTTGTACTTTTTGAGGTATTTGATTATGGCCTCCACGGTTTTTGGGGAGGTGGTTGTGGGGTAGGGCTTATTGGCAATGAGGTTGGGTTTTATTACGATTTTTCTCTGGGGAATTTTAATGCCCAGTTCTGCTAGGCCAGCTGTCACCATTCTTTCTGGATCATCGCCTCTCACTACTATTACTAGGGAGCTGGATTTTTCCCGTTTAGGACTTGTGTTTTGAGTCATTTTTATCATTTTTATTTTATTCCTGCTACTCTTTTGGCTCTTTCCTTGTATTCTTGGAGCTGGTTCTGGTATTCCCCATAGATTATCATCCTTTGGGCTTGGAGCGAGCCTTCGCCGTGGAGTGCCAGTACTTCTATTCCTCCTCCAATGTCGGAGGCCATCCAGATTCTTATGAGTTGCAGCATTCTCAGCCTGTGCTCTGTGGGTATTCCCTTCTTGCCCCCCAAGTATTTGTCTATGTAGCCTCTTAATTCGGGGTTTTGGTAGTCAAGGTAGGTTGGTGCTGTGACTAGGATTCCGCCGCACAGGTCTTGCACCCACTTTACGAAGTTGTGATAGTTTTCGGCGAAGTGGTATTTGGATATGTTGCTGATTACCGGGTTGGGCACCGCTATTCCTCCATAAATCACGGGGTCACTGCAGGAAGCCTTGGCCAGAGATTTCAGCATTTCCAAATAGATTATCATGTTGGTTATTTTCTCTCGGACATGTGAAATGTGATCGATTCCATTGTACTCCGCTATGGCTTGAGCCATTCCCAACTGTAGCTCGGTCAGGGCGATTCGGTAGCAAGATGCGGTGTGCCTGTGGAAAAACGAGAAATTGTAAGCAATGGTTCCCGCATACTGCCATTCCCCGCAGAGGAAAACCCTCTCCCAAGGTATAAAAACATCGTCAAATACTAGTAGAGACTCGGTGTGCATTCTTATGGGAACATCTACTGGAAATTCCAGGGGGCTTTGCTGGTACCTGAGGGGGTGGCATATGTGTTTCAAACCCTTAGCGTTTGCAGGAACTGCAAAGCACACTGCATAGTCCCTGTCTCCCTCCCTCATAGCTCTACACGGCAGAACAAGAATCTCATCAGAGTACGCTGAGGCTGTTATGTGTACCTTTGCTCCTCTTACTATTATTCCTTCATCATTTTTGTCCACTACTCGGACATAGAAGTCGGGGTGCGTCTGTTCAGGAGAGGAGGGGTGTAGGCTTCTATCCCCCTTAACGTCTGTCATTCCGCAGGCTATGCTTAAATCCTTTCTTCTAACATGTTCATAGTATTCCTTGATTCTCTCAATGTACTCCTCCCTTCCCATTACTTGGGAGGTTACCCAAATGGCGTTTAGACAGTCTCCAGCCACATCCTTGGTGAAGGGTATTACTCCATCACCCAGCCGGGTTGCAGTAACTATTAGTTCATGTCTTTTTAGTAGGTCTTCAGCAGTTTTGGGAAGATAGTAGTGTCTGCTTATGGGCTCCCCCGTTTCTGGGTGTTGCGCCACAGCTAGGTCTCGGTACTTGGGATCCTCAGCCATTTCATAGTCAAGGGCGGCGGTTTCCACGCCCACTTTTAGCATGGGATGTGTGGTGACATCATCCACTTTTTCTCCAAGAATCCAGACTTGACGGCCATCCCTTAAACCTTCTTTATACTGCTTTGCGGTTCTTAAACCCATGAAATATCACCTCCAAAGTTGAAATTGTTTTTAATAACGAAGTACTTTAATCTTTTCCACAATTTATGCCGAAATCTCCAATCACATTATGATTGTTATGCTTCCTTTAAATTCCTCTTCGTGGCGAGCCTTTACAATTTTTCCAAACTGGAACCCCCAAAAAAAGGAAAGTAGAAAGAAATTGCAATCTGCATCGGCTGGGAAACAAAGTGGGGTAAACTTTAAGTAATTTGAAAATTATATAAAGCCAAGTCAATTAGAATGTGAGGTTTAAAAATGAAGGTTTATAAGGGAGGCCATTTATATTATCCCGAAATTCCCTTCTTTGGAATATTAGATGACACCGTGGGCCGGTTCCCAGACAGGTACGCTTTCCTACATCCCAAAAAAATGACCTACAAAGAGTTCGGTGAATCCGTGGGCAAAATAGCCACCGCCCTAGCAGACATCGGGGTTAGGAAGGGTGACCGTGTTATAATTTATTCGCCCAACTGTATCGAGTGGGAGATTGCCTGCTTTGGAATATCCAAGGCGGGAGGGGTATTCGTCCCAATGAATCCCATGTTTCGAGAATCAGAAGTGGAATATGAGATTAAAGACGCCGAGGCAGAAACCATAATCATTCATGAGGGCATCTATCCCATACTTAAAAATGTTAAAGAAAAAACAGGAATAAAAAACATAATAGTCATTGGGCAGAAGCAACCAGACACCCACTCCTTCAGCGAACTCTTGGAAAAGTACGAGCCCAACCCTCCAAAATACAATTATGATCCCAAGGAGGATATCGCCGCCCTTCTATACACAAGTGGAACCACGGGGCTACCGAAAGGATCAATGCTCACACATTATAATCTGGTTGCCAACACTATCCAGTGGTCCAGCCACACCGACTTTAACGAAACAGATGTTTTCATAATACTCATCCCTCTCTACCACATTTTTGGCCTAGCGTTATCCATGAATCTTACCATCTGGAACGGGGGATCCCAGGTTATAATGTCCGGCTTTAATCCGGCAGAATGGTGCGAACTGGTGGAGAAGTATCAGGTGACCTACAGCCTCTGTGTACCACCCCTCCTTAACCTAATTGTGAGACATCTTGAGAACCCAGAAGTCAAAGGTTACAATTGGCGTTCCTTCCACGTAATGGCTAATGGAGCCGCCCCAGTTCCAACGGAGCTCGCCAGAAAATTCGAAAAACTGGCAAAGGAAAAGTGCCAGGCAACCGAAGACCTACTAGTAGGCCAGGGATGGGGACTCTCTGAGGCTGCTCCAGTGGCAGCGAATCCCTTTCACAGAAATAGACTTGAAACCCAGGGGATACTTATGCCGGACACGCACCACAAGATATTGGATGTCTTGACCGGCGAGGAGTTAACTGAACCGGGACAGATAGGTGAAATAGTGGTTAGGGGGCCACAGGTTTTCAAGGGATACTGGAAGAGGCCGGAAGCCACAGAGCAAGCATTCTGGACTGACCCCAAAACAGGCTTGAAATGGTTCCGAACAGGTGATGTCGCATACATAGACGAGGAGGGCTACGAGCACCTCGTTGACAGAATGAAGGAAATGATAAAGTATAAGGGCTACGCCGTGGCACCCGCAGAACTAGAAGACCTACTATTCAAACACCCCAAAGTACTGGACTGCGCCGTGATACCAAAGCCGGCACCCGACCCGGCACTGGGAGAAATTCCCAAAGCCTTCATAGTGCCCAAACCAGAATACAAGGGAAAAATAACGGAGCAAGAAATAATTGATTGGGTGGCTGAGAGGATAGCTCCTTACAAAAAAATTAGAGAGGTAGAATTCGTAGAAGGCATACCCCGAGTCATTACCGGAAAAATATTAAGAAGAGACCTGATAAAGAGGGAACGCGAAAAAATGGGATTAAAATAGCCAGAAACAGTTCAAGTCCCCCCTAGTTGTTCCCCCCACTTTTCTCCACAATATTTTTTCCTTGCACTTAAGGCAACAAGGGCCAATAACAAGCCATTAAAGATAGCTCTATCCCCCCATAATTTCCGTAGAAATTCGCATTTTCAAAAACCAGTAGTCAGTAGGTCATAATAAACTTGGTCTAACCCGTATTCACTTTTTGACCCTTTATCCTCATCTTAAAGTGTGGAGTTCCCTCAAAGAATTCCTCTTTTAGTCTTTTTTGCCCGCCTTCATTTCATGGAATGGTTGTGTGATTTCCGCAGCCACAACTTCAAGAACGAGTGGTGCATACAAGTGTTTCAGGTCTTAACAGTCGGGGAATAAACCTTTTCAGCCATTTTAATTTAAGCAATTTTTGTTCGGAAGGTATGCTTAAAGGGTTCAATAATCTTTGTCAGTTATCTGAAAAGTGGGGGTTTTCTAAATTCCAAAAAAAGAGGGGGATGAATTGTGACGTTTTGGTTCTAATAACTGCTTCCCTGGATTCCCAGCAAGAGTTCGAGTTCTGTTATGTGTTCTTGCTCTTCCATCAGGATGTGTCTCACTTCATGTTCAAGCAAGTGGTCGTAGTATCCCTGCCACTTTTCCTTCTTGAGGGCTTCAAGGATTCCCCTATATGTGTCCACTGCTTCCTTCTCGTTCTTCAGGTTCTGCTCCAGGATTCCCTTCACATCCTTAGCGGGATAGGTGGCCGCTATACCCATACTGGGCACACCGCCAAGCGCTCCAATGAGTGTTCTAAACTTTTCCTGATGTTTCAACTCGTCGCCAGCAATTTCCTTAAGCCTTGCAATTATGGGCTCCGCGTTAATTCCATCCACAACTTCGGCGTGGCTTAGATATTGGACATAGGCAGCATGCTCCAGCTCAAGGGCGTGATTTAACAACTGCAAAATACTCTCTTTGGTCATTAATATCTCCTCTTAAGCCTCCTCGATTAGTATGGAAACACTTATACGAAACAATATAAACCTTTTGTTTTTTTGTTCCGTGTGGCGCATCTGTAGCTTTGACACTTTCGGTGTGGTTGCGGCGGAAAAATCGACTAGAAAACTTGATTTTTTCATAAGAAAATATTAATTCTTTGATACATGTTTCCTTTGGGTCATTACCGCTAATATTCCTGTTCTATTTTAGGAAGCATGCTCCCATTCCCTGTGCTCCTTTTTGGTGAATCCATTCTTTGTTTCCGTACTTCTCAGCTTCCAGTTTTTTAGCCATTATTATTTCCTCTTCTGTATAGTTAGACTGTCTAAATTTAGTGTTTAAACACTGTGTGTATGCTTGAATTATGTTGTTTTCGATGGTGTTTTCAACATAGAGGGGGTCTACATATTTTCGGTTTAGTTCTCTTTTAATTGTGGTGTACCTGTTTTCAATTTTCTTTAGTAAACCCTCATTTATTTTTTCTTCAGGGAAGTTAATTACTCTCAGCATTGTATGAATGTCATAATCTACAAGAATTGTGGAGTGGAACAAGAATGTTGAGTAAGAGGAGTGGATTCCGCTGCCCGCAATTTTTTTGCCTTTAACAATGATGTCCGTGGTTTCATAGCAGTAATCCACGTTTATGCTTAGGGCTTTTAATCCCTGGAGCACACCCCTATTTAGGAGTTCGAATTTTTGGGAAATCTTTGAGGGGTATGTTCCATCGTCCGAGATGATGAGGGTGATTCCTATTTGTGAGTGCCACTCGGGGCACCCCATTATTATTGCGCCTCCCCCAGTCATTCTCCTTGTGAAGCTCATATTGCTTCTTTCTATGAATTCGAGGTTGACGTCGCTTATGTCTTGGCTGTGTCCTATGACAACTGAGGGACGTGAGAAGAAGTAGAATCTTAGGACATTTGGAGATTTACGTTCTTCCACGCTTTTCAACAAGGCTTCATCCAAAGCTAATCCCCTTGGAGCGGGGTAAGCCTTATCCCGGATAACACGCCACTCCATAAACAAACCCCACTTTACGTTTTCTCCTGTGATTTAATGTCTTTGAAAATTAGTGAACAGCAGTGGTCGCTAAACTTTAATTTGAATCCTTTTTTTTCAGCGTAGTCTGCGCCTTCCTGACTGATAAATGCTATTCCATTAACCCCGGACTTGATGGCCAATATGTCTGTGGAAATCCTGTGAGCACCCCTGGGACGGGCGCAGCCCAGAATTATGGGTGTTTTGGGCAGTTTTATTCGGCTATAGGTGATTACATTAGCTATACTGGATGGTTTCGGTGGTACAGTGTCTTGCATAGGCGTGTTTTCCAGTGGCATCAGTGCCACTATGACCAGGGCTTCGGGCCTGTGTTTCGAAATCATATCCACAGCGTTCAATTCGCCGGAAATTTTTCCATAATTTAACCCCACAACGACGTGTGGAACACTCGGAATGTTGTACCTATCGAGTAACTCCAGTGAACGTTCAAAATCTTTGACCGTTTTTTGTAAATGATAAACTTTCTTGATGGTTTCATCATCGCCGATGATGTCAAGCATCACCGCATCAACTCCCACCTCAGTAAGGCCTGAAGCTAAATCCTGCGTAATTAGTCCAGTGTGTACCACTAGGAATAAATTGTATTGTTCTTTGATTTTTTTAAGGGCAGGAATGAATTCTAGTAGGGGAACGGCGCCGTCCAAATCTGATCCACCGCTGATTAGAATTCCCTCGGTTTTCCTCCGCACAAAATCCTTGATTAGGGTCTCTAGGCGCTCAGGGGTCTCAGCTGGAAACATTGATTCTAAAATTTGTGCTCTGCAATGATCACACTGCAGCTGACACCTACGACCAGTGACACTTATGGGACAGAACCGAAAATTATCCGCTGGTCTATGCTGGTCAATGCTATAAGTTAGTATTGAGGGTGAATAGCACCAGATGTTTTTCCCAAAATTTTTTATCTTAATGTCTAAAGCTTTCCTGCGTTCCATAAGAAGGGGTGCGGTCTCCAACTTTTTCTTTCCCGCCGACTAATCTAGTAAACGTTTGTGTTTTCACATAAAATCCTCAGCCCTATCAATGGTGGGGATGGCAGGTTTATTAGAGTAATCAAAAACTTGCTTCCTTATTATGGCAATATCTTCATCGTTGGGTCTGAAGGGAAAGTTTCTCAACTCACCCATATATGCCTGAAATGGTGTACAGTCAGAATAGGGTCTATTGCAAGCCACATCCAAGGTTTTTCCCGGGCATCCAGTCGTCATGAACGGTGTCCCCTTTAAAATGTGAAGACCCAATTGTTCTGCCCCCAAACCATAATCTACTATTTGACCCAACTCATTAAACTCCAGCCTTTCAAAATGAGTTAAACCATTGGAAACTAGATAGGACAATAATTGGATGCGCCGGTACTGACCAATACTAGGTTGGGGATGATTCTCCATGAGAGAAAAGGGCTCAGGAAAGAATGAGAATAGGTGAACTCGCGCCCCCATATCCACTATTTTTTGGATGATAAGCGCCATCTCAGATTCTGTTTCGCCGAGGCCCACGATTAAGTGGACTCCCACATTTCCCTTTCCAAACACTTCAAGAGAGTCCTCCACAACCTTCCAGTAATGAGACCACTTATGTGGGCCCTTTACGCCCTTACCCCTTAGTTTGTCAAACAGTTCGGGTGTGGCAGCATCAATGGCAACACCGACTTTGTCGCAGCCAAGCTCTTTTAACTCACCCAGCCAGTTTTCCCTTACAACCGTGGGGCAGATTAGCGTGGAGACAAGATGTGGAGTATGGTTTCGAATTCTCCCAACAACAGTAAGGGTGTCGGAGCATGCTCTTGGATTGGTGACCATTGAAACACAGACCCTCTCAACGTGAGAACAAGAAGGGGAATTCAAGGCAGAAATGATTTTGTCCAATGCGTAAATCGGCCAGTCTACACGAATAAAAGATTTATCCTTAAAGTGTTCACCAACCTTTCTGCTACGGCTCAAGCCACAATAGGCACAATTAGCTCTACAACCCTTTTCATAAGTTAAAAGGAGATTAACACAGTATAGTTTAGCCCCACGATAAAATGAGCCAGTTTCAAAACCCAACGTCAATGCGGCAGCCAGACTCACCTGCAAGTAATCAGGACTCTCCAACAACGCATCCTCCTCAACAAACATATCCTCAAATACCTCCCGAATTCCAAATTCTCCTTCTACTCAATTTTTGATATTTATTGAAGGAAGAAGAGAATTTTTAACTATTTCGGACGCTCCATTATCCCCAACGTTTTGCATAAACCGAGCCAAAGGCCCCATCTGACATGGAAGGCTTAAAAAAAGGATTAAAATAAAAAAGGGGTATGCAATATGCTAAATCTGAATCTGAAATCTAAATTACTCCTTTTTCTCCTTAGCAGCAAACTCTATGCAGTAACTCCCAATTTCAAAATTGGGAAGCTTGTGCTCCTCTAATAATAGCTTGTAGAGAAAATAGTTTAGTATAGAAATCCTGCACCCTTGGAAGTGGGTTTGACAATCTTTGAGTACACGTCAAGGACTCCTTTCTTGACCTTGGGCTCTGGAGGCTTCCACTTCTTCAATCTTTCCTTCAATTCTTTTTCTGGAATCTTTAGGTCCAGTCTGCGGTTTGGAATGTCTATCGAAATTATGTCACCGTCTCTGACTACCGCTATGGGTCCTCCCTCCATGGCTTCAGGGTCTACGTGGCCAATGCAGGGTCCCCTAGTGGCACCCGAGAATCTACCATCGGTAACTAGTGCAACGCTATTTCCGAGACCAGTGCCTATCAGTGCCGCGGTGGGCTTAAGCATCTCCTTCATTCCTGGTCCACCCTTCGGGCCCTCGTACCTTATCACCACGACTTCTCCAGCGTTTATTTTTCTCCCCATTATTGCTGCCTGAGCATCCTCTTCAGAATCGAAGACTCGCGCCTTGCCCTCGAACTTCAGCATGTTTTCATCCACGCCGGCCTGCTTAACCACCGCACCGTTGGGTGCCAATGTTCCCTTCAGTATCGCGAGTCCTCCTTCTTTGTGCACTGGATTTTCTTTTGGTCTAATCACATCCCTATTTATCACAACTGCGTCCTTTACATTTTCTCCAAGGGTTTTTCCAGTAACAGTCAAGACGTCTCTGTGAATGCGGTCTCCTAATTCTTTGATAACAGCGGGTATTCCTCCAGCCTCATCAAGCTCCTGTACTGTGTAGGGTCCGCTGGGATCCATGTTGCAGAGGTGTGGAGTTTCTCTGCCGATTTTGTCGAATAGTTCCAGAGGCAAATCTATGCCCACCTGTGCAGCAATCGCAGGGAGGTGAAGCACAGTATTCGTGGAGCCACCCAGCGCCATGTCTACGTGGATAGCGTTTTCGAATGCTTCTTGGGTCATTATGTCGCGGGGTCGTATGTCTTGCTCTATAAGTTTCATTATTTGCATCCCCGACTGCTTTGCTATCCTTAGTCTTCTGGCATCAACCGCTGGAATTGTAGCGGATCCGGTTAATGACATTCCAAGTGCTTCAGTTAGGCACGCCATGGTGTTTGCGGTATACATGCCTTGGCAGGAGCCGCAGCCCGGGACTACGACTTCGGATAACTCTCTTGTTTGCTTTTCCAGTTGAGGGTTTGGACCCAGCAGGATGTTCAGGAATTGCATTTCTAGCGCCCTTCTCCCGGTTATTTTCTGTCCCTGATAGCATCCGGGAAGCATAGGTCCACCATTAACCACAATGGAGGGAATGTTAAGGTGGCCCGCAGCCATCAGCATTCCTGGAACTATCTTGTCGCAGGAGCCTATTAGAACCATGCCGTCAAGTGCGTGTGCTTCCACCATCATCTCCACTGAGGCCGCTATTAAATCCCTGCTCGGGAGGGGATATCTCATACCCGGGTACCCCATGGCTATGCCGTCACAGATTGCAATGGTGTGGAACTGGAGTGGTGTGCCCCCAGCCATTCTCACCCCTGCTTCAACCGCGTCGGCTACCGTATTAAGGTGCACGTGTCCGGGCACGATGTTAGTCCAGCTGTTTACAACTGCCACCAGAGGTCTATCGAGTTCTTCTTCAGTGAATCCACAAGCCTTCAGTAGAGTACGTGCCATGAAACCTTCGACTTGACCGTAAACCTTCCTACTTCTCAATTCAGAAGACATAAAATCAACCACCTTCTCCAAAACATCTCGGACAATTTTTAAACATATACTAAAATGAAACATAACTAAAAAGTTTCCTACTCCTGAAAATCAGGAAAAGTTAAATTGGTTCTTGCATTCTGGGGATTAATACCTCATGTTTATAGGCTTCACTTAATTTAATAACTTGGTTAGAGGAACCTTCTTGATGCATGTTTCTAATTTCTTGCTACCCCTGATTTCACCTAAAATGTGCATTAGAAAAAGGGGGCAAATTCAATTTTGGCAGCATTTAAGATTTAAATTTAAATAAATAAGATGGTGGCTGGGGTGGGATTTGCGTGTGTTTTTTGCTATTTGCCTTTTGGGGCGTTTTCTAGCTTTTTTAGCTCGTCTTTGAGGCCCAGCTCTATTAGTTTTTGTTTTGTGGGTATGCCTGTTTTTTTATCCCAGCCTCTCTCATTGTAGTACTCATCAAGCATTTCTTCAACCATTTCCCTCGTTATTTCTCCTTTGCCGGTGTATTCCATGAATTGGGGCTTGGTGAACCACTGGTTTGGGGGTTTGTCCCGGGTTGTGAAGCCTTCTCTGACATTTGCGATTTTTAATAGGTTGTATATCCTCTCACCAGTTTTGAGCATTTCCTCCTTGGTTTTTTCTATTCCGGTTGCGGCTGTATATAGTTCGGGGTAGAGGTCTGCGTAGTAGAAACGGTTTATCTGTGCTCTGGCGCATATTCCTAGGGCTGCCATTACCATGAAGTTGTCGTGGGCGTATTTTAGCAGTATGCCCACCTTTAATTCCTTTAGTTGGGGTAATATTTTTTCTATGGTTTCGTCTGGGACTCCTATTTTGTTTAGTAGTTTGGGGAATTTTTCTAGAGGTCTCTGAGCAAAGTATGTGGGTGAGCCTCCTGTGGCGGCGTGTGGGCCTCTGGGGTCTATGATTTGTCCCAGCTCCATGGTGCCCATGTACTGCCAGGGTAGGGGTCCCTTTGGATTTATGTATGTGACCATCCCCCTACTGGTTGGAGGTGCTAATTCTCGGGCCTCCTCACCGTACTCTTTTACTATTCCCTCTACTCCTTCTGCCAGAAGGTCTCCCAGTCCTTCTCGGTATGCTACCTTTTTTGTCCACTTTTCCAAGTTCTGGTAGTCGTAAACAATTTTGGAGTCTGGATAGTCTCCCAGTAGATTTTTCTCGGCGAGTTTTTTTGCGAGGTCCAGTGTTCCGAAGAATTCAAAAATGTCCATTCCGTAGTCATCCAGAAAGGCGGTGAGTTTCACATACTCCTGATAGTCGGATATTCCGTAGAGCATTGGAAGAATAAGGTTAACTGTGGAAGATGTGATTTTTGTGAAGCCCTTAAACTTTCCCTCTCGGAGTTGCAGGTAGTCTTTATCCCCTATGGGGCATCCTATGCAGGCCATCCTTGCTTTGAAGAGTTTTTCCAAGTATAGGTTTTTGTCTATGTAGGGGAGGCTCATCATGAGGCCTAGTTTTTGCCATTCTTTTAGCTGGTCATATTTTCGAATTCTCTCATAGAGGCCATCGCACACCTTCTTGAACCTCTTTTTATTGGCAACACCTACCCCCTTACTGCCCCTTACTATTACGGCTTTGAGGTTCTTTGAACCGAAAACTGCAGCCACTCCTCCTCTCCCAAAGGTGGATGCCCTATCAACCATAGCCATGGAATACTTTACCAGGTTTTCCCCTGCTTGGCCAATTGCAATAACGCCCAAGGGCCTCCCATACTTATTATACAATGTGTCTGTGGTTTCGTCTATGCCCTTTCCCCATAGGGACTTTGCGTCGCAGAGTTCAACCTCATCATCAAAAACCTTCAGATACACTGGTTTATCCGATTTACCGCTGATAACTATGTGATCGTAGCCGGCGCATTTTTGCATACAGGCAAAATGCATTCCTCCACCGCCACACCACCCAATGGCGTTGTTTATGGGCAGCTTGGTTGTGGCGAAAATTCTAGTCGCTCCCGGAGCATAGGTACCCACCAGGACTCCTGCCCCAAGTATTATCAGATTCTCCGGCGATAGAGGGTCAACTCTAGGCTTCATCAAATCGTATGCCAATTTAATGTTGACTCCCAATCCACCGACGAATCTTTCAGCAATATCTAGATTCAAGTCTTCCTCTTCCACTCTGCCCTCAGACAGGTCCACATGTAGGATTTTTCCAGCGTATCCTCCAGTTTCCACTCAATCACCAGCCTCAATTTTCTCTAATGCTCCGTAGAAGCAGTACTCAGCACATATTCCACAGTCTGTACATTCATCAGTGAAAACTATTTTGGAGCCCTCGGGAGACCACTCAACAATTATCCTTGCCTCCAAGGGGTTAAATCTATCAGTATAGGTAAAAGAACACGCCAGCTGACAGGTTAAGCACCCCACACAATTTTTGGGGTGAACCCTTATCTTTTTTGATTTAACCATTAAATCATATCCCACACTTTTATAAACAGTCGCATACAACTTGTTTTTAAACTTTAGCCCAGAACCCATTTAAAAGCAGTCAAAAGTTTCCGGCTTGCCAAATAAGTGGTGCCGAGAAGCCAAAAAAGTTGGGAGGATAAGGATCTCAGTCAGTCAACTGAGTGTTTCCCGTTGCCTGTTGGACTATTGGACCGCCGCGAATTGTTGGATTATTTTCTTTTATATTTCCCCATGAGGACTGCTTCAGCTATTTTGTTTTCCTCCACCTTTTTGTAGAAGCTCCTCTTATCAGTTACACCCTCCAGTTTTTCAACCTTCAGGGCGTAGAGCTTGAAAAAGTATCGGTGCGTTCCACTTGGCGGGCAGGGTCCCCCATACTCAACCTTTCCAAAATCGTTTTTAACCTGTCTTGCGCCCCTAGGTAAGCTATTTCTTGGAATACTCTTTACATTGGGCGGAATATCGCACACCAACCAGTGAACCCAAGTTCCCACGGGTGCATCTGGATCATCCACAATTAATGCGAAACTCTTGGTCTCCTTGGGAGCCTCACTCCACTCAAGGTGCGGTGAAATATCTGGGCCATCACATGTAAACTGGGATGGTATCATACCCTCATGTTGAAAATCCTTACTCCAAAGCTTCATAACCCCAACTCCAATAATTTTGTTATCATATTGGAGCTTTAAGGTTAAAGAGTTTTCGCAAATCTTATTTTTACACTCCTCGATAAGCTTTACCAGAAATCTTAGAAAAATGAGACGGGAGGAATAAAATAAAAAATGTGTGGGGGGTCCAAAAGTTTTCCGCAGGAGTTCTATGCTTGTTTTTACAGTTTTCTATGTCCAACCTTGTAGAGTATGGCTCCAATTATAGCAGTTAATCCTCCCACGAATGCGTTTTCGGGAGGGCTAAAATTGAGCATCACCACTATCGCGAGAACTATGACTAGGATGAGAACCGTGTTCGCCCTTTCCAAAAGTTTCTGGTGGCCCAATCCGAGGGAGAGTGATAAAATGATTATCGAAGCGGCAAAGCTTAGGAGTACAAGCCAAAAGTCCAAAGCGCTAGGCATCAACAAGTCACTTATTCTGGTGCTGGGAAGGAGGTCAAAGACATTTATGACTATGCCCAAAACACCGCCCAAAAACATCAATAGTCTACCCGCCCTCATTTGTTTCTGAGAAGGCGGAAGTTCCTCTGCCAACACGTAGGGCAAAACAACATAGAAAAGCACTGCAAGGACAACCACTGCAACAATAATGGCTATGGTTGTGACCGTTAAAAATCCCCAGAAATAGCCAGACGAAGGCTGTATAGAATACCAAAGATACCCAAGCGCTGCCATAAAACCATAATTGGTGGAGAGGTAAACTAGTATAACAATTGTTTCAAGGGAAAACTCCTTTGGCAGCTGAGGCCCTATAATCCAGGTTATGAGAGCTCCAACAGCACTAAGTATCAAGATTATGAGTGCCACTGTTAGGATGATTCTCTTCCTCGACTTTTTGACATCTTCCATAGAAGGCAACTTCCTTTTTTCATTTCAAGAATTTACGAAGATTCAAATCTTCAGATTTATTTTGACATCTACCTCTATTACCCAAATGTAAGCTTCCAAATGGGCTTCACTCACATTTGGAATGGGAGAAATTAAACTCCCTACCTATTAAATTTTTCTAAAATACTTTTTGGCAAAACTTTCTTTCAATAGTGGAGGGCCGAGCGATGACCCCCCCTGAAAATGTTCGTGGTCCGGAACACCCATCGGTTGAAGGAGCTGTGATTTTCAGCTTTTTCACGGGGGAGGCTTTGGGACAAAATTCATGTTCCCCAACGCATATCATCCGTTATGCAATGATAGAGTATTGTTTTTCGTCACAAATACGACCTCTAGCGACGAAAAACGCTGAGAAGAAAAAGCCAAAATCAATTTTGTCCCAAAGCCCACGGGGGAAAAATTGATAATACAGTGTGTATCTAGCTCCTGAAGACCGGTCTGGTGTTATATGCTCCCTTTTACTTGAAGGGAGGCTGTTTTGGGTTCTTTCCAGGGTGGGAAAGGTTCGCCAGAAAAGCCTAAAATAAGCCTTCTTTCGGGGTTTGGAGCCCTATTATCCGTTATTCGATCACAACAACTAAATACACACATAATACAATATCCTAAAATAGACAAAAACCAAATTTAACATTGCCGAGATAAATAAAATTAGTTAATGCAAGGGGCATAAAAAGTTTTTAGTGCATTTTTGGTATTTGGAGCATGTTTGGAGACAATGATTCCCTGAAAAGGGGGGTTAGGCTACAATCTGAGAGAAGCTCTATGAAGCCTCCTTTTGGCAAAACGGGGAAATAAATGGGAGACCCAAAAACACACAAGAAGACAACACAGAGCCCCATCCAAAGACATTCCCCAGCGGCTTGCACCAAATACTTTTTACGCCCATGCAAGTGGTTAAAATGTTAAAAAGTTTGGAGATTAGGAATTTTAAATCAATAAAATTTCTGGACATAAATTGTAGGAAGATAAATATTTTTATAGGTGGGCCCAATACCGGCAAATCAAATATTTTGGAGAGCTTGGGAATTTTTTCCTACGGGGCTTATGGGTCTTATGCGCTTAATGGTGTTAGGGATTTTATAAGATTGGAGAGAATGAGTAACTTGTTTTATGATGAAAATTTAGATGAAAAAATGGAAATTAAATGTGATGGTAAAAAGTTTGAGATGGAATTTAAAAATGGTAGATTCCAGGGAGTGCTTCGCGATGGGGATAAAGAGTTGGGGAAATTTGATTACGATCATTTAGGAGGTGGTGTTGTTCCTGATTTTAGATCTGTTTCTTCCTTCAAATTTTATAGATTCACTATTCTGAAAAAATTCGAAGTAAAAGATTCGGAATTTCTCTTGCCGCCTTTTGGAAGGAATCTTTTATCAGTTCTTATGACTCATAAAGAGTTAAAATCTATTGCTAGCCAGATTTTTGAACCATTTGGTTTAAGATTAGTTTTCAAGCCTCAAGAGGACAAAATAGAGGTGTTAAAGCAACAGGAAGATGTGTTTATCGCTTATCCATACTCGTTAGTTTCGGACACGCTTCAAAGAATCATTTTTTATCTTTTAGCAGTCAATTCTAATAAAGATTCTATACTAATATTTGAAGAACCAGAAGCGCATGCTTTTCCCTACTACACAAAGTTTCTTGCCGAAAAAATTGCTTTAGACAAAAATAATAACCAATACTTTATCTCCACCCACAATCCATATTTTCTTCTTTCAATCATAGAGAAATCCCCCAAAGAAGGTGTGGGAATCTTCATAACATATTTTAAAGATTATCAGACGAGAGTCAAGCTATTAAGCGAAGGAGATATTGAAGAAATAATGGACCTAGACATAGACGTCTTCTTCAATGTTGAAAGATTTCTGGACGAAGAATAATCTTTTGGAAAGAAAAGAGCGAGCATCAGGGGGAGCTATCGGTCCATGTTGCGTGAGTACTCTAGAATAGAAGCAGTGCTTAAAGATTTAAGGGAAGAAGAGGAGTCCCTCAAGTACAAATCTAGGAAGCCAAAATTTGGAAAAAGTTCTAGAAGAGTAATCTATGTTGAATGCAAACCAGACAGTATTCTAGTAAAATCATTAATAAAAATTTCAAAGAAGGAAATCATTCACGCCGGAAACAAATCTGAGATTTGTAAAAAGTTAGAAAAGCAGGAAAATTGTATAGGACTGGTAGATGAAGACCCTAACAGCCCACAACCAACATATATGAAGAGAATGGAAGCCGAATTTTTGTCGGAACACGGTTTGAAAATTCTACACGATAAAAGGTACAATCGTTTAGTTGTTCTGTGTCCAAGACTGGAAGAATGGTTATTAGAAGCTGTAAAACAAGCTAATGTGCAAATGGGAAGTTATGGTCTACCAAATGAGGGTATGGCGCTGCACGAGAGAATAAACATTAATCTTAACAAGCTCGAAAGGCTAATACACGATTTAAAAGATTGCGACAGAATAAAAAATTTGAAAAAAATTTCTCCAAACATAGGAAACATAACGTTAATAGTCCCAAATACTCTCTATGATTAATCAATTAAACTGTTTGATGATGTACATGATGAAGAATACGCCGTCAACTTTTGCTGGGCGATTTTTAAGTCCGTTTTTCCAACAGCCTCATACATAGCTATCTTTCCATGCCGAGCTACGATTAATGCGGCTCCATCATAAATGCCTTCCTCGGTGTCTTTCCCAATAGTTCTCTTCAACCGATTGAGGCGCTCTGGGTCCAGGCCCACTTTTGGGCAGGCACTACTTCGCTGGAAAAATCTTCTTTACTACTCATAGACCCCCTCCAAACAATAATTTAAAAGCCTCAAACCCTAAAAATAGGTTTTAAAACTCTGGTCAATAACTTTGTGTTTAATCACTAAGCAGTTTCAACCCTCATTCACCTTGGCTGCGTATTTGACCTCCCCTTTTTTAGGCGTGAAAATATTTTTTCTATCAATAATAGACGCTCATTCGGGAGAAGCTTAATCCAAAATTTTCATTCAGCCACAAGCTCTCCATAATGGGTGAACCATAGTTAATAATACTAATCGTTATTAAATAGCCCAACACCATTGAGTATAGGATATGAAGGTATATTGAAAATTACTTTTGTTTATATGGACAGATTATGAATATGTTTTTGTGGCAATAGTTGAGTTTGGCTGAAAAAAGGTTTGATAGGTGAGGTTTTATGTCTAAGATTTCCCAGGAATATTTTCCAAAACTTTTGGAGTTAGCTGCAAAGGTGGATACTCCCAAATGGTTCTACAAGTCTTCCGGTTTTATTGACGAGGAATTGGAACGTCCACTCATAGGTATTGTGAATACTTGGCAGGAGGCCACGTTGGGACATATGCATCTGAGGCAGGTGGCGGACGCCGTTAAGGCAGGAGTTTACCTTGGTGGTGGAACCCCCATAGAGTTTAATTTGATGGGGCCCTGCACAGGGTATTCAGAGGCAACCCGTAATTATCGTTTTGATCTTCCCCAGAGAGATGCGATTGCGGACTCCATGGAAATTCAACTAGAAGTTCTTAGATGCAAGGGTTCACAACAGTAGAAAGATTTAATACTAAATAATACCATATATGGGCATGTGATACTATGAAACTCGCTGACTGGGCCAGGAAACACGGCATAGACTACAAGACCGCCTACCGCCTCTACCGCTCCGGCAAATTCCCACGACCCACAGAACA
>JAHAWU010000163.1 GCA_018383815.1 Candidatus Jordarchaeia archaeon
CGTAGAGGGCGGTGTTGTTGGTTGTGGTGGGTGGTTCGTGGACGAGTATTGTTCCTGTGGGTAGTTGTTCTGTGGGTCGTGGAAACTTGCCGGAGCGGTAGAGGCGGTAGGCCGTCTTGTAGTCTATGCCGTGTTTCCTGGCCCAGTCAGCGAGTTTCATAGTACCACATGCCCATATATGTCATTATTTAGTATTAAATCTTTCTACTGTTGTGAACCCTTTGAGCCAAAAGAATACGAATACCAGGGTCCGGAATTAAATCCACAGATTTTTGTAGACGAGCAGCAGGGATGCCTTTACTTTGAAAAAACAGACGGGTACCTATTCTATTCCAAAAACTATGGGATAAAGTGGGAAAACGCAGAAAACATCAAACCTTCTCTATACGGGAAAAGACTCAACTTCCTAAAATTTTTCAAAATACCAGTAATAGGAAAAGACCATGCTCCCTAAAATTTACAAAAATTTTTCTCATAATTTTCCCCGGCATATCCTGTCCAAAAATAATTTCCAATAAAGTAGAATAAACCTAGATTAAATTAGTCCCAATTGTTGCAAACTTAGACCTCTTTGGCTACAGTAACCTGCATTCCTCCAAACTTGTAAGTTTTGATTTTTTGCTTGCAAATGGTTGTAAGTTTGCAGGGATTAATTGCCCAAACATAATTCCCTAAGAATAGAGTTATGAAATATTTCTCCCTTTTAAGGCGGCGTTTCTTTTTCTCCCCTCCCCAATATAGTTGCACTTGGCTCCTAATGAAAATTAAGTAAACCCAAGAACCGGTAAACAAAGATTATCGTTCAGTTACCAAAATCGGAAAAGCATTAGAAATTTTAATATTAACCGAAAAATATAAGCTAACATGAATAGTGTGATATTAAGGAAATAATCGTTTAAAGATGATTCAAATGGATATTTTATCCATTATTGCAGATGTTTTGGCAACTCACGAGGAGATTGTTACAGCCTATATTTATGGCTCAATGGTGAAGGGATACGCAGACGAGGCAAGTGATATTGATGTGGGGCTCGTTTTAAGAAGAGGATTCGAGCCTGACCCTCTGTACTCTGCTAGACTTGCCAATGAATTGGAAAAAAGGCTGAACTCAAAACATGAAGTTGATGTTAGAGTATTGAATGGACAGTCGACGAGGTTTGTTTACCAAGTCATCAAGGAGGGAAAAGTAGTTTTTTGCAGAAATGAAGAAGAAAGAGTGGAGTTCGAAACTAACATAACAAAAATTTACCTAGACATCAAACCCTTACATGAAGAATATGATAGAGTAAGAAGACAGCGAATAATAGCCTCATACTAAGGCGGGAATTCTTTGGAAATAAACATAAAACTTATAGAGGGAAAAATGGACATAATCGAGAGAAACATAAAATTCTTAGAGCAGTATAAAGATTTTGAAATCAAAGAATTTGAAAAAAGTTATAAAGACATCCAAGCTGTAAAATACTCCCTTCTCGAAATAATTGAATCCTGCATGGATATTGCCAACCACATAATATCAGTAAGGGGATACAGGAGACCAGAAACATACAGTGAAATATTCCAAATTCTCGGCGAAGAAAAAGTCCTCAGTCCAGAATTGTCAGAAAATATGCAAAACATGGCAAAATTCAGAAACCTATTGGTACACAGATACGGAGAAATCGAAAACAGAAAAGTGCTGGAAATAGTTAAAAAGAACCTAAAAGAAGTTAAAGAATTCGAAAAAGAAATCGAGAAAAACATACTGAAATAAAGACTGAAACGCAAATGGTACAGGATGTGTAAATTTCGGATAACGGTTTTAAAAAATCTCTACGCTTGGTAACCCTACCCCCCATTAGTAATTTATAAATGAGATATATAGAATAATAAAAATTAGTATAATTGAGGTGAAAGTAAATGGCGGATGTTGAGAAAGTAGTGTTAGAGGCTATGAAGAAGGCAGGCAAGCCAGTGAGGCCTGGAGATGTAGCTAAGATGACTGGCCTGGATAGTAAAGAGGTTTCCGCAGCAATCCAAAATTTGAAAAAAGAGGGAAAAGTTATATCACCCAAAAAATGTTACTGGGCACCAAAGTAAAGTCCCACACTATTCCCCCCTTTATTTTTTAAACCGTTTATTGCGCTTTTCACCAATCTTTTTATAAGGACTAATTGGCTTCATATCTTAGTTGATTTTATGAAAAAAGGAGAATTAGAGGAGGAAACTTTCTTTGGTTGAGAGAATAATGTGGAGATTTCTAGAAAGAAACGCCAAGGAATATCCGGACCTTGAAGCCTACCGCTATCTTGGGAAGAGTGAAACCTACGAACAGGTGGATGAAAAGTCAGACATTTTGGCAAAACACCTCATAAAAATGGGCGTAAAAAAGGGCGACCGAATATCCGCCTACATCCCACCAGTACCCGCATTCTTACTATTCTTCATGGCCACCTCAAAACTGGGAGCCATCCTAACGCCCCTCGACACCCGATTCAAATCCACAGAACTAACCTACACCAATGATATCGCACAGCCCAACGTATTCATCTATCAACCATTCCTGGAATCCACACAGGCCAACTTCGAGGAGCAAGTCAAAGAAATGCTCCCCCAATTCCAAAAGAATGTCAAACACTACATTAGCTTGGGAGAAACCAAAATCCCCAACGCAGTTACCATACAAAGCCTACTTAAAGACCCCCTCCACGAACTCGATGGAGAATTGGAAAAAAGAAAAAAGGCAGCACGCGAAGAAGACCCCATACTCATCATCTTCACAACCGGCACCACTGGTCCGCCTAAAGCCACGCTTCTAACTCACAAGAGCATAATCTCTATGTGTTTAAACGAAGCCAAAGCAACCAAAGCCAGCCCCGAAGACCGAGTGCTGTGCCACTTCACGCCCAGCCATGTCGCTGGCTCCTGCGAAATAGTGTCCACCGCCATCGTGGAACCGCTAACCACCGTATTCCTAGACCATTTTAACCCCAAGACCACCCTAGACACGGTGCAAAACGAGAAGGTCACCATGTGGGGCCAGATTCCAACCATGTTCCAGCTAGAATTTGTACTGCCCAACTTTAACGATTACGACTTCTCCTCAGTCAGACTCTGCATAATAGCTGGTGAGCCGCCAACAAAAGAATTGGTGCAACGACTACAAAAAATTGGACAGGGTCACGTGATAACTGGCTGGGGGCTAACAGAAACTTCTGGCTTTGCAACTTGGACCGAAATTGACGATACATTCGAAAACCTATCAAACACCGTGGGAAAGGCAGCCGGCGACTACAAAATTAAAATTGTAGACATAGACAATCCAAAAAAGGAACTGAAAACTGGTGAGATTGGAGAGATTGCAGTTATCGGCGACTGCAACATGGCGGGATACTTTGGCAATCCCGAGGAAACAAAAAAGACACTACTTGAGGGAAACACGCTACTTACCGGAGATGTGGGCTACCTAAGAGAAGACGGATACCTTGTACTCACAGCCAGGAAAAAAGAAATCATCCGATACGCGGCGTACAACATTTATCCTCCCGAGGTTGAAGACTACATCACCAAGTATCCAGGCATAATCCAAGCAGCAGTAGTAGGTGTGCCAGACCCCATATATACTGAGGTTCCATGGGCCATTGTTCGCCCAAACCCCTGGGTTGAGAAAAAAGTCACCGCAGAAGAACTCATAGAATACTGTAAGAAGGGACTAGCCGACTACAAGGTTCCCCGACGCATAATATTCAAAGACAACTTGCCACTAACCCGCGTGGCAAAAATCGACAAAAAAGCCCTAAAAGCCGAAGCAATAGAAATAGCAAAAAAAGAAGGAAAAATAAAGTAACCATACATAAAAACCAACCCCTTTCCCATTTTTTAAAAAAGAAGGGTTAGATGTGTGGGTGGGGTGGAGTTCCAATCATAGTCTTCTCTTTGGCTTGGGAGGAGAATAGTAAACCGACGGTTTTGTTCCCTTTTCCGGCTGGAGTTGGAATGTTTTTCTTTGGGCAATTATTTTTGAAACCACACTTTCAGGATCATTGAGGTCGCCGAAATAAATGGCCTGTCCTTCGCAGCAGACCACACAGAATGGTTCAAGACCTTGATCTATGCGGTGTACGCAAAAGTGGCACTTTTCAATAACATTCCTACTGCGATTGAAATGTATGGCGCCGTAGGGACAAGCATCGATGCACACTAGGCACCCATCACACCTAGTTTCGTCCAGAACTACTGGCCCATCTTCTCTTTTGATTAGTGCTCCCCGAGGACAGGCGTTTACGCAGGGAGGATTAGCACAGTGATTACATAGCTGGGGGAGAAAGGTCATCCTTAGTTCGGGAAAACTTCCCTCTGGAGTATTTTTCTGCAAAGTATTTTGGGTTTCTACCCAAATCCATGGCGCTGTGGTGTTGTTCTCTATCCTGCAAGCCACGGTGCAAGCTTCACACCCTATGCATCTTTCCTGATCTATGACTAAAACTAGTCGCCTGTTTTTCATTTTTCCGATTCCTCCAGTTTTTCCACCTCCACAGCCACATCGTTCATACTCATGTTGGGCTCATACACAAATTCGTGGACCGGATTAATGACATCATGGGTGAGATGGTTGACGCTTCCCTCCCCAAACTGGCCAATCCACCACCCCTCAGTAATATTAACCACCCCCGGTCTTATGCCCTCCGTTACTCTAGCCCTCAAAATGGTGCGGGCGCGATCATTGAAAACAACCACAATGTCATTGTTCTTAATGTTGCGCTTTTTGGCATCAATAGGATTGATTTCCACCACTGGTTCGGGATTCATTTCAAGTAGGGAGTGGACATTGGCAAACATGGAGTGAGTGCGGAACCGGCTGTGCCCCTGAATAAATGCTAAAGGATATTTTCCCTTGCCCGACTCAACCGGAGCTTCCAAAGGTGGAAGATAAACGGGAAGGGCTTGGCCAAACTCTACCAATTGCTCCGCATATATCTCTATTTTTCCAGAGGGAGTAGAGAATGTGATGTCAAATTTTTGGCCTGTATCTGGAATAAACGGTAGCTTCATAGCTCCCTGCTGCTTCAATTTTTCCCTTGTGATTCCGCCCAGAGAGGGATGCTGCATAATGAGGTCTATTAAGCCCTCTTCCCCTCCCTCAAAATACTCGGCGAAACCCAGCTTTCTAGCAACTCCGGCGGCAATATCCACATCAGATTTAGACTCGTAGAGAGGCTCTATGACCTTCTGCTGGAGTTGAACATAGGGGTAGGGGTGAGGCAGAAAATCCGAAAACTCCAGAAAGCTACAGGCGGGAAGCAAAATGTCAGCATATCGCGCAGTAGGCGTCATAAACAGATCTACAGTGACAATAAATTCCAAATTGGGAATAACTTCCCTTATGATTTTTCCACTGTTAGCACACTGGTTTACAAAGTTGATGAAGGAAAACCACACCGCCTTAATGGGCCAAGGCTTCTCCCTAATCACCGCATCATAAAGCTGCAAAATCCCCAGCCGATGATAGGACGGCCTATCCGGAACTGCGTGGAGGAAAGGCTGCCAGTTAAGCACCGCGGGAAGATGCCCCGAACCAAAAGAGGTGTTAACATTACCCGTAACAGCAGCAACAGTGCCCAAAGCCCTCATAGAAATATCCCCATGATGTGTTCTAGCCAAACCCATATGAGTGACAAAGGCAACAGTTTCCGCACTGCCAATCCTCACACCCAACTTCTCGATGAGATCAGCCGATATTCCTGTAATTCCCGACACCCTTTCAGGAGGATACTGTTCAGCCAATTCTTTGAGAAGTTGGAATGAAGGCTTACATTCTAAACCATTTAACCTGTAAGTTCCAGTGATAGCGGCAGCAATTCCAGGTGCACTAGGAATCTGGGGGGAATTTGAAACAGTATCCCAGACCACGTAACTTTCCTTTTCCTTCCAGCCCAAATCTTTACCTCTAAGAAACTTTCCCGTATCAGTTCTAACCAGAAAAGGCCCCACAGTATACCTGCGAATAAAATCATCTTTTTGGAGGCTTTTCTTGAAAATGACATGCATCAGTCCCAGTGCCAGAGCGGCGTCGGTACCCGGCCTAATGCCTAGATACTCGTCAGCCTTTGAGGCGGTCACAGTGTAACGAGGATCAATAACCACCAGCTGTGCACCCCTCTCCTTAGCATCCATAATTTTCCGCATCATGAAAAGGGGTTGAGTCTCAGCGGGGTTTGAACCCCAAACAACCACCAGTTCTGGTACTGATGGTGGGATAAGGTAGGGCAGAAAAAATGTGAATGGCAGATGGGTGCCAAAAAGAACTCGGCTACCGCAGGGAAGACCGGCGTCGCCATAGCCCCAGGTGCTAACCCGCGTACTCTGAGTCAGACTGGCCAACCTTAAATATGCTCCAAATTTGGTGGTGCCTGCTCCCGGTCCTCCAAGAACCCAGCCTATTGCCCGCCAACCGTACTTGTCGCCGATTTCTTTGAACTTGTTTGCAATTGTGGTGAAGGCTTCATCCCAAGAGATTCTCTCAAATTTTCCCTCTCCACGCTCCCCCACCCTCTTCATAGGATACTTCAGGCGGTCAGGGTGGTAGGTTATTTCTAAACTGGATAGCCCACGAAGACAGATTCTTTTATCCTTGGGATCTGGGAAGTCTGCGGGTTCCAGCTTAACTATTCGGTCGCCCTTAACGTGAGCCAGAATGCCGCAGCAATCTATGCCGCAGTGTGCTGGACAGGCGGTTCTCACTACACGTATTTCACTTTTCCCGGCCATATTCCTTCTAACCTCTAAAAAAGGTAATTCTATTTTTCTAATTTCTTTTTTTGACTATTATTATCTTTTCGCTTAAACTATGTAATGTGGGAAGCGGATTTTATCCTTGGTGGTGTTGTTTTGAGGTTTGAACTGTGAAAAAAATAAAAATTTTTGGGTTGGGGGATTTTTTCCTATTTCATTGCTAGGAGTACTAAGCCTAGTTCCTTCTCGAGGTTTTGAACTTTTTTGAGTTGTTCTGGGGATAGGTCTGCGAAGGAGGTTGGTTTTTGAAAGGCAACCAGAACTACGTCGAGTTCCTTTTCCAGCTGCTGAATTTTTGCTATCTGGTCCTTTTTCAGTTTAGCTGGTTCCGGCCAAACCTTCAATTTTTAAGCCCTCCCAAAATTGAGTTTACCATCCGTTAAAAAGTATAACGTAATTCTAATTTATATAGATTTCCAAGGATAAATTATCCTACACCAGTGAGTCTACTATTTATTACTTGGTGATTTGTTTTTAGTTCTTTTAACTGTTAAATCCGCTTTTCCTCCCCCTGTCCGGGAACCTTTTTTTTCTACTCCAACCCCGCCCGG
>JAHAWU010000038.1 GCA_018383815.1 Candidatus Jordarchaeia archaeon
TTCAAGAAAAGGTTTAGGCTCAGGACTCCGCATACGAGTGGTCTCTCCTTGGAGGACATGGCTGAGATCTTGAGGAACGCCGGCTACCTGGTCAGTCCCCTCGCCAACTGAAGCGAAAAGCTTTTTCATGGCAAACCCACATACGCTAGAAGCGTTTCAGATAAAGTATGGAAAAGCTTTTCATGGCAAACCCACATACGCTAGAAGCGTTTCAGATAAAGTATGGAAAAGCTTTTCATGGCAAACCCACATACGCTAGAAGCGTTTCAGATAAAGTATGGAAAAGCTTTTCATGGCAAAGAATGAAAACATGTTTTCATAGCAAACTAGAGAAAATTAACGTGAAAGAGAAATCAGCTGCAGTTTTTGACACGCATGCCAGAGATGACATTAAAACGGTTCAAAAAATGGAAAAACAAATACGGGAAAAACTTCCCGGCCTAAAACTTGTAGCTCCAGGCTTAGCAGCGCAAGTCAAGGGGTTTCTGAAGGGGCCACTTGTTGAGGGGGAACTCGCTAAGGCTGAGGAATTCGGAAAAAACATTTCCCAAAAGATTTGGAAAAGACATATTGAAAAGCTTTCAAGGAAGCGGGTCTAGCAACTTTTCACCACTGTTTTTTATTTATTATTGTTTTTGTTGTGTCGTAGGTAGAGTATGAAAAACAGAAAGCCGGCAAGGGCCATGGCCAGAGCGAAGAGCATGGTGTACCTATACCCCCATATTTGGCTTATGGCTCCTCCTATTATGGGTCCCACAACGGTTGAGAGGCTTAAGGTGAAATTGAGTAATCCTACTGATGTTCCTCTCTCGATACCGCTTTCGGCCACAAATTTTAGGGAACCAATGTATAGCAGTGACCATGATAGGGCTAGAACTAGTTGTATGGGGATTGTCTGCCAAAAGTTTTGTGCAATGAAGTATAGGGCGAAGGTTAAAGCGGAGAATGAAAGTCCCCCGACAACTAGGGATGTGCTTTTGAATCGGTCTAGGGGTCTCATTATGAAGAATTGGCCGAAGGAATTTATTGCGTATAGTATTCCTATCCAGAGCTCGTCTGCTCCCAGCTGACTTAGGAAAAGGGGGAAAATTATCCATGTAGCATAGGCGCCCGTGTGTCTCATAAAGAAGGCTATGTAAATGGAGATATTTCTTTTAATTACATTTTTTGGAAACATGGGCACCTTAAGCCTAACATCGGGAATTGACATTTTGAGGGCCACGAGGAAACCCAAAAAGAAGAACACGCCGGCCAATACAAACACTTCCCAGTAGACTGCAACGATGCCCGCCACGAAGTTACCCACACCCCAGCCTAGGGAGCCATAAGAGACAAAGTTGCCCATTTTTCTCCTTATCTCGTAGCCATAAGCGATTAAAGCTTGGGGATAGATTCCCACACAGAAACCCGCAGCCGCCCAAGTTATTGTAAACACGGTAGTGTTGGGAGCCAAAGGCTGCAAGGAGAACAACAAGGCGGAGGATAACAGGCCAGCCACCAACAACGTTTTTCTTCCCGTAACATCAGCTGCCCTACCAAAAATGTAGTTGGAAATGAGCTGAGTTAACCCAAAAAGGGTACCAATAAGGCCTATTTGGGTGTCCGTGGCACCCAGATCTTTAGCAAAGAGGGGGATAATTATGAAGCTGGTGGCCACTGAAACATTGGCAAAAAACATTATGGCGTTAGGCTTAAACATGGAAACTTGATTAGCCTCTACTTGTCCAGCCGACCTTTTCCTGAACACTCTGCTCAGTAGGTTGCCGTTCACCATTTGCCCTTCATCTTTTAGCCTTTATATGGATTTGAGAATATTTTTGAGAAGGAAACTGTAAACGAACAGGCTTTAATTCTTTATGGTAAACCCAAGACCCGCTATCCATAAAAAATAAGAGAAAAAAGGAAAAAACTTTTATTTTTTCCAAAAAACAAAATAAAAATACTTAAAAAAGTAGGTTTAGGGAACCCAACTTGGCGTGCTTGTTCCCGTATCATATTTTTTTGGCTCTCGCTGATACATCTTGAAGTATCAGGTTTAACAGTTTTATTAGTTCCATGTTTGTGGTGTATATTCCCAAGGGCTCTGGTGCTGCTACTGCCAGGATCATTTCTTCGCTGTCCCTGTTGAAAGCGTACACGTTCCCGGAGTAGTGTTTGACTTGTATGTTTGGCGAGGATATGGGAAGAGTTTTTCCCTCCACATCTGAGACCAGTATAACTCTCTGTCTGGGTATCTGTGCCAGTTCACTTAAGGGTACGTCCTCAAGGGTGGGTGTTAGGATTGTTATGGTGCTCTTGGTATTTCTTATGAATGTTTTGAGCAGGTTGAGTACTTGCTCTCTTCCCACCACCCTCTCAGTGTCTTCGAAGGGTTTGGGCTCTATTTCCTCAGCCAGTTTCATTATTCTGGTAATGAGTTTCAGGGTATCCTGGGTGTTAGTTATGGCTTCATCTATTTTCTCGGGGATTTCGTCTGCGAAGCTGTTTAGGGCCAGAGTTGAGTCTCTCTCGTTTTCTTCGATGTTTATTTTGGTTAGGGTTATGGTTTTGCTTATTTCTTTTAGGTAGTTTGTGGTTGCTTCTTGAAGCTGTTGGTATAGCGACTGTTCCATGGTTGAGTAACCTGAGTTCAAAGCCTCTCCAAGTGAGGAGTAGCTATCTTTTACGCTTTCAATGGTTTCATAGGTTTTGGATTTGAGGTCGGAGTGTCTCTTTTCAAATGAGAGACCCAGGTCTCTTTCAAAATCCAAGATTTTTGTTTGAAGGCTTGCGAAGGGCTTATCGGTTATTCCAGCAATGCTCTTCAGTTTGGCTTCCGTGGCGTCTCTGCTCTCCCTACTCTGTTTGTCGAGTGTGGATAGCAAATCGTATTTCATTTTTTCCACGTAGCCTGGTAATTCTTGTCCAATAGCGGATATTATCTCTTTTGCTCCTTTTAGCACCTTGCCCTGTTTTTCCCTAACCTCGTCTCTGGTTTTGACCAAGTTTTCTTCCAGTTTTTCTTTATGCTCCGTGAGTTGTTTTCTGAGCACTTGGAATTCTTGTTCTATTCTGGAGGATACCTCCCTCTCCTTTAGGCTCACCAGTTTTACTGCCTTCTCAACGTAACCATTTAGACCCTCCTTTAAATTGGAGTGGAATTCTTCTAGTCTTTGCCCAGTTGCACCAAGAGACTCCTTTATCTGAGTTTCCAAGTTTCTTTCAATTGCTAATCTTTCACCAGTTATCTCCTGGATGATCTGGCTTCCAAGGACAGGGGCCTCGTTGGCAATTTTATCCGCAAATGTTTCCAAATCCGCTATGGACTTTGTGGAAACTTTTTGTATTTCTTCTCTTGAAGCTAGAAGGCCGCTAACAGTTTGCCTGGTCTGTGTGAAAATTTTTTGAGCCTCTGTGTTTGCGTTTTCCAGCGTTTTCTGGAGGCTTTCAGTGATTTCCTCAAGTGAACTCTTTAGATTCTCAGAGAGGCTCTCCACGGTGCCTTTAAACTGGCCCACAGTGTTTTCTATCAGTGCAGTGGACTGGGCTCTTACTGACGTTAACAACTCGCTGAGGGTCTGTGATACTTCACTGAGCTGCTGTGTCGCCTCACTAAGCATCTTCTCTCCCTGCTGGCTCATTCTCTGAGACAAGTTGGAGCATTGTTTCAGAATGTTTTCTCTCCCTTTTTTCATCGCATCCTCAATGCCTCGCTCCAGCTGGCTCTGAAGAGATAACACCTTTTTGCTCTGTTCACTTAGGTTATTGATTGTTTCCTCCGAAAACTTGTTCAGCACAGTTCCAGTTTGTTCCTTGAAGCTGTGTTGCTCTTCCAATATTTTGTTGATTTCATTCTTCACAGATTCATGTAGTGCCCGATAGGTTTCAACGATTTTTCCAATCTTTGATTCGAAGTCGCCCAGTAGGGTTTTTATTTGTTCAGCTTTGCCTGACACTTCTTCGGTGGCGTATTTTTCGGTGCGTTTTACCATTTCACTGCTTTCTGTGACTATGGATGCGGTGAGTTCTTCTATTTGTTTGGAGAAGGAATCTGTGGTCTCGCTTAGCTTTGCGTGATGATTAGAGCTTAGAGTGTTCAGTTTTTCCCGTATCTCCTCCAAGTTTGTGGTCTGGGCTAAAATGGAGCCGAGTTCTTGGAGAGATTTTAGATTTGTTTCGGTGACCGTCCTGGCATTGTCTGAGGCCAACTTGTGATTGGTTTCTAGCAAACCCTCAACTTGGCCAAAAAGGTTGCCTAATTGTTTCTGAACATCTGAAGAAATGGCAGTGGTGGTTTCATAGTTTTCAATCATTGCTTTCTGTAAAACTTCGGAGGTTTCCTCCAACTGTTTACTGATTCCAGTTTTAACTGATTCAAACGCCTTAAAGCAGCTGTTTCCATGGCTTCTCATCTGGCTTGAGGAGTCTTTTATAATCGCCATTATTTCCTGAAGATAGCTGTCTACTTGCCTTTCAACCTCTAGGAATGATTCGCTCAAACTGCTCTCATTTATGTTCTTGAGGTTAGTCATTTCGGAGTTCACAACATCTTCGTAGGTTACCTTCACTGCTTGGTCAATTTCCCCTTTAGTTTTGGCGTCTTGGTCAAGGAATAGGCGAATTGTCTTTTCGGTGCTCTTTCCGAGCGATTCTCTAATATATGTCAGACTCCTGTCAAGCTCATCGAGGATATTTGTAGAAACCATATTAATATTCTGGTTAACATCATTAACGGAGCTGCGTAGTTCACCCTTTAGGCCCATAATTTCCTTTTTACTTGTAGCGATTCTACTCATAAGTTCCTCTGTTTCTTCTTTTCCCAGCGAGAACTTTTTCTTATCGCCGGACTTGTCTTCAATGTACTGGAGGATGTCAATCATTTTGCTAATCGCGGTGGTGAAGGTTTCTTCAAAACTGGTCATTTTACTCTTTTGAACCGCAACACTATCTGTAAAGTTGACTGAAAGATTTTTTTTCAGAGACTCGGACTCGGAAGCGAAGTTGGACACAAAGTCTTCTAGGTGTTTCTTGGTTAACTGTGTCCTCTTCTCCAGGTACTCGCCAATTTTTCTCACCAGACTCTTGTCTGCTTCACTTATCCTTTTTAGAATATTTTCTACACCTGTTTTGAAGTCTTTAGAGGCGCTGTCTTTTTTGTCTTTTACGCTCTGCTTTAGGGATTTGGTTCTCCCGTCTATTTCTGCGCCTTTTGTTTCCAGCTCGCCCTCCACTTTTTGGAGCTCTTCGCTTAGGGACGCTTTTAGCAGTTTTTCCTGCTCCCCCAAAGTTTTCCAGATTTTTTCCAGTTCCTCTTTTACTTTGTCCGAGTCGATGGTCTTTTTTGTGAATAGAGTCTCTTCCCACTCTTTGGTCTTTTTCTCCAAGTTCTCCTTCAACTGTTCTAGACTTTTTTTCATTTCTTCTCGATTGGTTTCAAGAGTTGATGCAGCCTGCTGGCTCTGCGCATTTATTTTTTCTTCCAAACTTGTCCGGGTTTTGTTAAAGGACCCCATTATGTAGTTAACCTTGCTGTCCAATTCCTCGATTGCCTGTTTTAGGGTTTCATCGATTTCCACCAAGTAACTGTCCCTGAGGGCTGTGATTCTGTCACTAACGCTTTTTGCCACCCCACTAAATCTCTGTAGCATCTGGCCGCTGTGTTTACCAAATTCTTGAACCAAGTTTTTCTGCAGTTCATTTAGTGTGCTGTGGAATTCTTGAGTTGCGTCTTTGACCAGGTTTTTCGCAGCATCGTTAGTCTGGCTAGTTACAGAGTCTAAAGCCTGTTTTGACCAGTCATCGAAGCCAACCAAACTGTTTTCCTGGGCATCCAAAACCTTGTGGAAATTGTCCAGAGAGTTTTGCACTGCCCCCTTAAATGTGTCCTGGAACTTGTTGAGAACGGCGGCCTGTTCCTTTATGCAGCTCTCCACTTCACTCATAACCATTGCGGAGTAGCCCTCAAAGATATCAGTGGTGGACTTTTCAATCATTGTTCCCTGATCTTCCACAGCCCTCATCAGAGACTCTTTTAAACTTCGGGAAGCTTCTCCAACCATGTTTATGCTGGTTTGGATTTTCTCTCCCAAAGTGAGTAAGCTACCACCCAAAGAGTCAGCCATTTGCTCCCATTGCTTTGAAATCTGAGATACCACTTGCTCAAAATGGGCTCCCTGTTCACCCTCATATTTATTGAGTGTAATTGTGATATCTTGCAATCTCTGTCCCAGTGTCTCAAATAATCTGGCTAGTGTGCTGAGGGATTCTGTGGTTTCATCCTTACATTTCTCCACTATGCGCGACGCTTCCATTTGGAAATTGTTTATGAATTCTTTTATCCTAGAGTTTACTATTTTTGATTCTTCTAGTAATAGGTCTCTGAGCTTTGCGGTTTGAACCTTAACCTTTTCCTCAGCTTCTCCCATGAAGCTGACTAACTTTTTCTGATTCAAGTCAAGGTTTTTTCCAATGTCCCCTAAAAGCGCCGCGTTAACGTCCCTTACCTTTGATAATTGTGTTTCAGTTAGGGGCTTCAATTCCTCAACAAATTCCGAAACTCCAGACATGACGGTTTTAGCAATTTTTAGGGTGTTTTCATTTATGGTGTTCAATGATTGGAGTTTAATTTCTCTAACACCTTTTAGGGATTGGTCTAGAGTGTAGTCTATGTCTGAGAATAGGGTTGTGAGTTCAGAATTTGTCCTTGCAGATACATCGCCTGTTCTTGTCTCTATGGCCTTTAAAGTCTCGTTTACAGCGTTTTCCAGCTTTTCTTGAAACTCACTTATAGAAATTCTAGTATGTTCTATGAAATCCTTCAACACGCTCTCAGAAGTTTCCTTCACCCTTTCTATGTCGCTTCGAAACATGTCCACTGCTTCTTTGGCTCTGCCGACAAGGGTTCTTATTATTTCGCGAGAGTCCTTCTCGTGGTGTTCAAGCATCTGTGTTAGGAGTTCTCCAACGCTCTGCGATTGTTGATTTGCTTCGGTTTGAAAATTGTCCAAGGATTCTTTGGTTGAAGCCAGAAGCTGGCCTAGCAGTTGAGAGCTGCTGTCTTTAACTTCCTTCAAATAGTGGGATAAGCGCTCATCCAGATGTGTTTTGAGAGAAAGCACGCTCCTACTAAGTTGTTCAATGGCGCTTTTGGCACGTTCCACCATGTTTTTCTTCAAGTTTTCCAGCTTTGACTGAAGTGTTCCGGCAACCATACCAGTGAGAGCTATGCGGGGTGTCAGAGCAATGTAGAAGTCAATTTTTCCCGGAATTTTTTTAACAACTCCCATAGACTCTAGTTTTTCCAGCTCCCGCGTAACTTCCGGAATAGTTAGATTCGTGTAGACTGCTAGTTCTGAGGCTGTTTTTGCGCCCAGCCCCACGCATGTTGCGTAAACTTTGGCCTGTATGCCGGTTATTCCAATATCTTTAAGAGTGTCTTCCCAAACTGACATTTTAAGATTCCCCTAATTTCGAGATTTCTTTTTCGACGGCCTCTAATTGTTTTTGAGCTTCACTCACAGACTTCAGAAAGTTTGCGAGTCCCTTCGATATGTTTCCTCCACTCTTTTTCACCTCGCCTTCAACAGAGGAGAGGCTGGTAATAAGCGTTTTAATGTTTTCCTGTATACTGCTCATCCCCTCCTTCAATTCTTTAAGCAACTGGTTTCCCTGTTCTGATAATTCACTGCTTGTTTTTTCACTTTGCTCCGACAGTTTTTTAGAAATACTTGCATAGGAACCTTCAAGGTTTTCCTTCACTTTCACCTTAACAGAAGTTAAGCTGGGTTCAGCGTTCTCAGCCACATTTTTTATATAATCGCTTAGAGAGGATCTTTCGGCATCTGCGGTTTCCACAATGCTCGACTTGCTCTTCTCCAACTCCTTCTTGAGACTATTTATACTATTTGTGACGATGCTCTTTAGGGAGGACTCTAATCTTTCAACAGATTCCATAGTCGCTAAAGAGTTCTCATTTATTCCTTCACCTATTTTTTGCTGGAACTCATTTACCAGATTTTCAATGCTTTTTCCCAGATTCTGGTCCAGCTCCAGCAATTTCTTGATGAAGGCTTCCTGCGCCTCTGCTGTTTTCACTTTGCCTTCCTCAAGAATCTGGCCAAGTTTCCCTTTTGATTCTCCAACGTCTCTGACCACTCTTTCTATGGATTGCTCCATCTCCGTGGTCATACTTGTTGATGCACTCTCCCCAATTTCGCCCACCGATTCACGGGTATTTCTAATAAGCTCTGAAGTCTTACCTCTAAAATCAGTATTCCGGGCCAGGATTAAGGCTTGGTTAGCGTCAAGAGCGCTCCTGATATTGCTTGTGACACTGTCTTTAATGGACTTGTTCTTTTCAACATATCCCTCCAAAGACTCTGACAATTTTTCCAGTAATGTCTTCATAATCCCATCAAAATCCTGCTTTGTTCCCGCCAGTTCAGAGTCGAAATCAGACTTTACGAGTGAGGCGCCATCATAGAAGGATTTAACAGACAAAGTTGCCATTTGTGTGAATTGCTCCTCGTAGCCTTGAAGAACGGATTGAATCTCCCTCAGCTGCGAAACAAACATTTCATTAATACTAGTATTTATTGAGTCTACCAGTTTGGATATCTGCTCCAACGCACTCGAAAGGTCCTCTCTTATCTGTTCCTGCAGAGATAGCACACTTCCCTCTAGTCGTTCCAGCTGACTCACAAGTTGGTAGGAAAAGCTGGAAAGCAGGTTCCCCACATTCTTGGAGAATTCCTCCTCCTTTGAGCTGACTACTTGAGAAAGTTTATCCCTAGCTCTGCTGCTAATCTCTTCGATTTCTTTGATTTTAGTTTCTGCAATGCTTTTTAGTTCGGCTTTAAGCTCCTCCTTCACTTTCTCTAGAAGGGATGTGGCTTCTTCAAATTTTTCGTCCACGTCGCTCTTAAGCCCTTCATGCGACTCAGCCACCTTACTCTTATACTCGTCGCAAACCTTATCCAGAGAGCTCATGGTTTCTGTATCCAGCGTTTCCAGCCTGTTTTTCATCAGGAGAACTATGGATTCAGCCTTCCTTTTGGCGTCCGCGAATATGGATAAAAGATTATCTTGATGCTTATCTAAAATTTCAGACATCTGTGTTCCGAGATCCCCAATTTGGGTCGTGAGGCGTGCATAGTTTCCTTTTATTTCGCTGCCTTCCTCCTCTTCAAATTTTTGTATGCTTGAAAGGAGTTGGCTGCTTAACTCTTTAGAGACTTTTGATAATAGTTCCTCCTGTTTCTTTCGGTTTTCCTGAGTTTTGGAGCGAAACTCCGCCGCGAATTCATCAATCTGCGAAATCATAGATTCTACCTGAGTGTCCAGGTTTGATTGTGTGTTTGTAATACTTTGACTAAAACTTCCCTTTGAAGCCTCAATTTTTTCCGTGATTCTGCCATCTATTTGTTTCAGGTTTGCAAGTAGCCCCTCAGTTATGCGGTCAATTCCTTGGCTGAGAGCAGTAACCTGTGTGTTAATTTCTTCCTTTAGGTTTGTCTCCGTCTCTTGCATCCATTTAATGACATTGCTTTCCGCATCTTTAAGTGAGGCCAAAAACTTCTTCCTCAACGCATCCTCATTTGACTGCAACTGTTTCGAGACAGTTTTCAATTTTTCAGATGAGGAACCAATTTGCTCAGTTAGGCTAGAAAACGTCTGGTCTAGCCTCGTTTCCAAGTCCTTGACACTGTTTTTTGTTTCTTCCAAGGACTCCCTTTTGGCTGCAACCTTCTGCTGAATTTTTTCCAAGTTTATTCCTCCTTAATCGTAACTTTTTTGTTTAAAGCCTCAAACTCCTTTAGAAAAATCGGCTGATTGGTAAAGGCATTTGTGGCTTTTTCATATAACCTCTTTATTCTATCTTTGTCCCCCGCCCGCATGTAGTGTTCAAAGGCCCTGTGATAAAAAACTCGAGCCAACATTTTGAAGCCCATACCATCATAGTCGTCTCCGATTTCCTCATAGATTAGAGCCGCACTCCTAGCTATGGAGCGGGCCTTCCACTCCACACCCGATGCGGCAAAGAGGTCTGAAGCGTGAGAAAGAAGGAACCTTGAATAGGAGCGTTTACCCTTCCCCTCAAAAAGTTCGGCGGCCTTCTCCAGAATCATTCCCGCCCGCTCCTTATCCCCCAACCTCTCATAGATACTTGCAGTTATTCGGAAAAGCTGAAACGATTCACTGTAAAGCTTCTTTTCCATAGTGGAATATGCATAAACCTCGGCGTTTGCAGCAATCTCTAAGGCAAGGGCCGGTTTATCCTGAGAAATCAGCATATTCGCTGAATCTCTTAACCATTCAAAATAAATGCGATCCAGCCTTTCCCTAGTTTCTATTACCCTTCCAATAACCTTCAGCAACGTTCTTGCTCGGCCATAAATCTGATCCACATTTACAAGAAGCCTCAACATTTCATAAATGGCTTCGGACTTGAGCCACACCGTGGACTCATCGGCCTCTAATATGCCCTCCTCAACCAGCACATTTAGAGCCTCCCGACTGGTTTTCTTATCACCCTCCTGACTTATCTCCTCCAGGGGAACCATGTTAAATTTTTGCGAAACAATTCTCTCTATTACCGTCTCTTTTTCCACAGTGAGATCAGTTATAGCATTGAGAGCATTATCTTGAATCCTACTGTTCACCAGACGGAAAAGTTCTACGCTTGGCTGAGAACCACTCTTAACGGTTTCCCGCAGCAAGCCAGACATAAGCAAGGCCAGTTTGAAGGGAATGCCTCCCGAAGCTTTGACTAATTCATCCTTGAGGGAATCATCAATTTTGATTCCAGTTAAAGATTGATACTTCTGTATTAACAGTCGAATATCTTGGGTGGAGAAAACATCCAACTCCACAACATGAAAAAGTTCGGGTCTATCACCTATCAAAGCCTCAAGAAACCTCCTATCCACGCAGAGCACAAAAAACAAGTTAAACTTCATTTCGCCCAGTCTAGCTGCCACCGCTCTAAGCAATCGATAAGCGGTCTCGTAACCCAGCCAGGCGAAACGCTCAAAATCGTCGCAGAAAAACATCAAAATCTTGCGAAGCTTTTCCTGAACCTTATCCATATCCTCAAAAAACTGCTTCAAAAAATATTCCAGCTCACCCTCTCCAAGCTCCTTAGACACCGGGGGAGCCGCAACATACTTCTTTTCTCCCATAAATTTTTTCCTAGCCTCAGGAGCATAGCTATCAACTGTTCTCTTAACATCATCAAAAAACATTCTCATATTGGCCGCAGAAACCCTTCTAACCAGTACTTCGATGCCTTCCTTTTCCGCTATCTGTGCAAACCTTTTTAGCAAGGAAGACTTTCCGATACCCGGAATCCCAGTAATAACAAAAATCCTCCTATCCTCAGAACCAGTCTTCGCCCGGGAAATAAAGTCCTGAAACAAGCTAATCTCTGGGGTTCTACCCGTAAAAAGCTCCCTATCAACAGGCTCAATACAACTAATTTTCTTCTCCAAAAATAACCACCAACCAAAAATTAACACTAAGAAAAAATAATAGAGAAAAATGATAAATAAACATTTTTTAGCTAGAACCAGAAAAGGGGGAAAAGTTTAGAATAGAGTTTCACAAAAAAGTTATACATCACTCAGCATAAAAATCCCGAACCAGAGAGGAGGAAATGGTTTTGAGGGCAAACCTGGAAGGTTTTCAGATGTACTACGAAGATGTGGGTAAGGGGGTACCAGTGGTTTTCATTCACGGTTTGGGCGGAGACTCCAAAGACTGGAAACTCGTTATACCCGAACTGTCCAAAGAGATTAGATGCATTGCCGTTGACCTCAGGGGCCATGGGCAATCAGACAAACCTAACGAACCCTACACACAGTCTCTCTTTGCCAGAGACGTGATATCCTTACTAAACTATTTGGGCATAAAACGCGCATATTTTTGCGGCGCCAGCATGGGGGGATACGTAGCTCAAAAAGTTGCTTTGACTTATCCCCAAAGAGTCAGAGGACTAATATTGGTAGGCGCATCCCCCCACATTCCAGAGCAAACTGTAAAAGTTTCGGGAAAATGGGCGGAAACCCTCCTAACTAAAGGATTGGAAGCCTTCATAGAAGTCCAAGTCAAAGATGTTTTTCACCCCGCCTTCGCCAGACACCACAAAGAAATAATCGATATCTTTCGGGAGAGTAAGCGAGTACCACCCTCCGAGGTTTCAGGGCTGATAAATAAGGGTATGCAGATTGAACCCATAGACTTCCGGAAAAGGCTGAGAGAAATTAAGGCACCCACCCTAATTATCCATGGACACGACGACCAAATAGTTCCAGTAGAATACGCGGAACTTATGCACAAACAAATCCCCAACTCCCAGCTAGCAGCCCTCCCACTATGTGGCCACTTACCCGCAATGGAACGCCCAACATATTTTGCGGATCTACTGCTCTACTTTATAGAAAAAACAGAGAAAGAAGCCGGGAGGAGCAAATGAATCATTCATTTCCTCAAAAAACATCCAACTAAATAAAATGGCACCCACACAAACATTTCAAATGGACGACCGGCGAATAAATATTCCTTAAAAATTTTGATCCATACGAGTTTTAACATTAATTTTTGAAAGTAAACATGTACTATGACTAAATTCCTAAGTTTAATTGGCTTTCTTAATCTAAAAGGTTAGCGTCTGCCTTAGAATTGTAGTTTTATTTGGAGGATTTGCCAAGTTCTCTTATTCTGGACTGTATGAACTCCAAAACTTTCTCTTCACTGTATTTTCTCTCTTCTTGTTGCTTTTTCAAAAGTTCTCTGACTGCTTTTAGAAGTTCTTCCATGTTTAGGGGCTTAAGTAGGTATCTGTCGGCGTTTCTGTTTACGGCTTCTATAGCGTTCTGCATAGACGGGTAACCGGTGATTATTATTTTAGCCATTTTTGGAACAGTTTCCTTCATCATGCTCAGCAATTTTGTTCCCTCTATGTCTGGGAGGCGAATGTCCACCAGTGCCAAGTTATAGAAATTGTTTTCGGTTTTTTCTATTGCTTCTTTCCCGCTCCTCGCCGTGTCGACAATGTAGCCTTCCTCTTGAAGTATGGCAGTCAAAACTTTTCTAATGCTTTCATCATCATCCACAATAAGAATTCTGGCCGATTCACTCATACCTTTTCACCTTCCTCAACTTTTCTTTTAACGGGAAGCGTTATCGTGATAGTTGTGCCTTTTCCAAACAAACTCTCCAAAAGAATAGAGCCTCCATGAGCCTCCACCAGCCGTTTACAGATAGGTAAGCCCATCCCAAGCCCCCTCGCCTTTGTGGTGAAGAGGGGACTCCAAATTTTCTCCAAAAGCTCAGGGGGCACCCCCCTTCCAGTGTCCGCAAAAATTATTTTCAAGTTGCCGCCAGCCAATCTAATCTCTATTGTGAGCTCACCACCCTCCGGCATAGAATCAAAACTGTTTTTAATAATGTTCACAAAAACCCTCTTCATTTTCTCCACATCAACCATAACCACTGGATCATCAATAACCACTTTTGACACCCGAACATTGGATGGCACACCGACCAAACTTAAAGCATCATCTACAACACTTTTGATACTGGTCTTGACCAATTCCAGTTGAATCTCCCTTGAATACTCCAGAAGATCCTCTACTATTTTATTAGAGTATTGTATGTCCTTTTCGATTAGCTCAAACATTTCGGCTGTTTTCTCATCCATATTTGAAGCCAGCTTCTTTTTCAGGTAATAAACAGCGCCAGCGATGCCTGTCAAAGGGTTGCGGAGGTCATGCCCCACCATCATCGCCACCTCACCAATGGTGGCCAGTCTCTCCGACCTGAGAAGGGCTTCTTCCATCATTTTGCGTTCAGTTATATCTTTTATTATTGCCACAAAACCTATGGTGTTGCCTGAAGCATCCCGCAAAACACTCGCAGACAGTTCCGCCGGAAATTCACGCTCATCCCTAGTCAGGAGGTTATACTCAACATTACTCAAGGAACCTTGTATCAAAGTTTTTACCATATTACGTTTGGCTCTTTCCCTATCTTTTTCAGCAATATATTTGAAAGCACTTTGACCAATCACTTCCTCCTTAGATGAGAAACCGTGAAGATCCAAGGCTGCCTGGTTGCATTCAATCAAATTCCCATTCAGGTCAGTGACGGCAATCGCGTCTGGAGAGGAGACCAGAATGGCTCTAAGCTTCCCCTCGCTCTCCCTCAACTTCTTAGTCCTCTCTTCCACCATTTCCTCTAGACGCTCCGCATAATCCTTCAACTTCTTCTCCAATCTTTTACGCTCGGTTATGTCTCTAATAAAGACCAAATCTGCGGGTTTCCCCTGGAAATTAATGCTCGCTGCGTTTATCTCTACGGGTAGGGTTTTGCCGTCTTTGTTTAGGATTTCAATCTCATATATTGGTGGTACTTGTTTACCCTCTAATCGGGCATTATATCTTTCAAGAACAAGTTCCCGGTGATTGGGAGCGATGAAATCTAAGAAATGAGCGCCCGTAATTTCTTGAGGCTTGTATCCCACAAGGTCTATGGAAGCAGTATTAACGAATTTAAGTATGCCATCCTGGATTATTATAATACCATCCTTTGAGTTCTCAACCACAGCGGAATATTTAGCCTCCGATTCCCGCAGCGCCGCCTCCGCAAGTTTACGCTCAGTAATATCCCTTGACACCCCAAGTATAGCTTTAGGCTTCCCATACGCATCCACTATTACAGACATATTAGTTTCAAATGACAAGACTGTACCATCCCTTTTGACTATTTTATACTCAATGTTGCGAGCACTACCTGTTTCAAGAAGACGCTGCATAATCTCCAGTGCACGTTGACGGTCTTCAGGCGCAATAAAGTCAAAACCACTTTTCCCAATAAGTTCCTCTTCCTTTTCGTACCCTAGTAACTTTAAACCCTCCCTGTTAACCATAAGTATTTTTCCATCCAGGTCAGCTAGTGTGATTGGGTCGGGTGAAGTGTCAACTAAGCTACGATATTTATGTTCACTCTCCCGCAAGGCATCCTCTGCACGCCTACGCTCAGTGATTTCTAAGGTGACCTCAACAGCACCTATGATGGTTTCTTCTTCGTCTCTAACAGGGTAACTGCGAATAAGGAAAATTCTCCCATCAGGAACATTTATCTCTGCTTCCTGTGGTTGACCCGTTTCTAAAGATTTTGTCACTGGGCAGCCCTCACAAGGTTTGCTGCGTTTCTGCCAAACTTCATAACAATAGCGCCCCACTAGTTGTTCTGCTGTTAAGGAAACCGATGTGCCTGCAGTCCTATTTGTCCACATAATCTTATGATCCTTATCTTGATAAATAACATCCTCAGCTATACTATCTAGGATTAGTGCTTTTTCCCGCTCAGCCTTTCTTAAAGCCTCCTCCATACGTTTACGCTCAGTTATGTCTATGACGACACCTCTTAAGCCCACAAATTTGTTTTCCCTAATAATGGGGTTAATATGCAGGAGGATTGGAAATGTGCTACCATCCTTTCTCCGAGCCACGAACTCAATGCCTCCCAGAGTTTTCCCATCAAGTACCCTTCGAAAATTTTTTGCAACTCTAAGCACATCTTCGGGAATTAACATTTGAAAAACATTTAGACCTTTATCAAAGTCTTCTTGGGTGTATCCAAATGTTTCAAAGGCGTAGCGGTTAGCGAATGTGATATTGCCATTGTCGTCTGTTTCAAAAATGATTTGGGGTAAGGAATCAACCAGTTCACGGTATCTCTCCTCTCTCAGCTGAACAAAATTCTCCATCTTCTCACCCTCGCTGATTTCACGCTGGAGTTGCGCGTTAGCCTCTGTTAGTTTAGCGGATTCCTTCACCACCACTTCCTCCAACTGTTTTCATACTTCCATAACTCCCTTTGGGATACGCTTCAAATCGGAGAAGTTTCCAGAGATATCCAGTCCCAACCTGCGCATCAGAATCTCATCTCTTACCGACTCAGTCCTTTTCACCCGCGCTACCCAAAACTCTGATGCCGCTATTTTTGCCCGCCTTTTCCCATAGAACCGCGGTTCCTCAACTCAGTTACGTAGTCTAGAATGTCATAGCCTTCCTTCTCTTCATATTTTATTCCAAGCAGTGAGTACAAGTTCTTCAGAACCAGTCTCTCAATAGGGGAAGATGCAAAACCAAAGATGCTTCGTATTGCTCCAATTAAAACCTTAACTTTTTCAGGGCCCTCTTCACCTTTTGGGTAGCTTTTGGCCGCATATACATGAATAATCTTTGCAGCCTCTTCACCGAGAACCATTTTCAATTTTCCAATAATTGTTTTTTGAACTAAATCATCGATGCCTTTCCCGCTCAAGCGCTCCGAAGTGTCCTTATTGGACTCCATGGCTCTTCTTCCAAGCAACTTTACTTAGAATATATAACATTTTTTCAAATAAGATTTTCCTACAACCACCCAATCGGCAATATTTGAAAAAATTATAATATGTGTATTGTAGAAAAAGAGAGATGTAAAGGTGCAGAATCACTATAGGCGGACGTCTTTGAGAAGAGTGATGATATTGTTTCTTCCTCGGGGCTCTCTCTTAATGAAGCCCTTTTTCTCCAGTATGGAAAGTGTGATGCTCACCTTGGCTTTACTATAATTGGTGGCCTTCTGAATCTCCTTCTGCGTGACACGCTTATTCTCAGAGGAAGCAATAAATCGGAGAATTTCAATCTCCGCCTCATTTAGTAAAGTGAGAGAAGTGTCAGTCACCGTTTCAACCAGTTTTGTCCTATGATAAAGGTAAAAAACAAACAACCCGATAACGAGACCCGCCAAAAAAATGGCAACAAAAAGTAAGGGACTGGGACTAGAAGAGGTGGTGTATAAGACTGGAAAATAAAATATTTGTGGTCCCAGGGCCGCATCTGAGAGTTGGTATCGTATCACAAAAAGCTCGGTGCCACCCTCAGGTAATCCCAAGCTCCACTGAAAAATTAAAGAGGAACCATCTGTAAAGTTTAAACTATCTATGGGATAAAGGGGATCCACACCGGAGTACAAAAACCTCTCAGGTGGAAGCTTCACCCGAAAGAGTATACTTTTCATGTTAACATCCGCTTTGAGTACGTAAGAAAACTGAGTATAACTGGTGGTAAGTGAAACCACCTGGGAAGTATCAAAATCCACGGTAAAATTATACAGGTAATTGGGCTCAAGAGTAGATACATTCAGACGAACAACAGTTTTGGTGGACAAAGTATCAATTATCGTGCCATAAAGCGGCCCAGTTTCATTATTCACTTGGAGGTTTATGACACTGGTTAAACTGAAGGAAACATTTAACTCATCAATAGATGTGGCTCCCGTATTATTTGCGGAAAAAAAGCAAGAGAAATGAGCAGTATCATTATCAAAAAGAAGAACATTAAACTTCACATCTACATACTCGAATGAAGAAGGGGATTTAACAGCCAAGAAAGGAGAATCACAATAATAAAGAGAAGAAATGCAAAAAGAACGGTTATAAACTTGCCCATGGGAAAGAATTAAGAAAGAAGCAAAAAGTAGCACAAACATCAAGATTAGAAGAAATGCTCTGTTAAAATGAGTGTATCCCTCTGCACCTTTTAATACCGGAAGGCTAGCACACATTAGAACACCGTCGGGCGTACTTAATCCTATACTACAATTTCTCTAGATTGCTTTAAGTTTTACCAATGAGGCACAAAAAAATAAAATAAGCACCATTACTTATTCACACCTAGTAAAACGTAACAAAAATGAACATGTTTCAGCAGTGAATCTTTGATTTACTAAATTGTGATTATCTCCTGTTTTTAATTCCCGCCATCACACCAAAAGGCGCTTTTTTGTGCTTCTCGACCTGTGAGGCTTGGAGTACTATCTGCAAACTGCATTTGAAAATATCTACTCTAACAATGCCCATTAAAGGGCTGCGAAGTAAAATAGGGAGTCAGAGAATATTAAAGAGTTCATTTTTTTCCAGATAATTTCTTTAGATTTTTGGTGGAAAAGCACTGAATCAAATTCTTTTTCTCTTCAGGCAATAAGCAATTACAGTTATTAGAGCACTGGCTGCAACTCCTATAACAATAAGATGCGACGGTTCTGCAGAGGGTCTATAGGAATACAAAACTAGAAACAGTGAGGGTATGAATTCTTGGACATTGTCATGGGGTGGATTATGCATCGAGAATGATGGGTCCAAAAGGATGGTGTCATTAAAATGGGGCACCGATAGGTAAAGGTTGAAGGCTGTCCCATTCGTCATAAAGGAGGAATTAAGAGGCGCGAGAGATTCGCTTTCTGTTATTGCCATGTTAAACCAACGCATTTCACCGTGTGTCACATTATTAAGCGTTACTAGAGTGATTAAGCATTCATTTTTACCAAGGACAGAAGGTACAGGACTGGTGTCAACCATAATGTTAGTGCTGTCAATTTTGCTTCCATTCGCAAGCTGGAACAAATGTTTCTCATTCCCCGGCATAGCTTCACTCCTAAGAGCTATATTTAAGGCGAGCATTCTGCTACTATAATTTCCATATCCGTCTTCGGGTGCCCACTTATAGTTACTAATCAAAACGAGAGTTTTAACCGTGACTTCCCCCAACACCGTGAAATTAATTTCGGGATAACGCTCACTGATTGCTACAATTTTTGTTGCAAGGTAAAGATTTTGCCAGAAAATGATAACTAGGGGTGGCATGAATTTCAAGTTTATTCCAATCTGGTATAAGACAACTTCACCCGAATTGGACATGATGTGGTATGACCAGTTGAATTCCTCTAGACTAGTAGTATTGATGGGGGTGTCGGTTAAGTCAAACATGCCATTTTGGTTGGTGTCGTTAAATTCAATTAGTTGGCTGTAGTGAACTCCGAATTGAATTTTTTTCGCTTGGTCCTGTGTGAAGGAAAAGATTCCGGAGGGTAGGAAGCTTCCATTATCAGAGGTTAACAGGCTTAGCATAATTTTGTTTGAGGAAAGCACACCTTGACTTTGATTGAACCCTGATAATGTGTTAGTTTGCGAGTTGTCGTATTCCCCACTGCTTAAGGTTGCCACACTAGGAGCATAGAGTGAAGGAACAATAACAACGAGGAACAGTAAAACCATTGTAAATAGTATAGCGAATAGTTTTGCGCGGCGAAACATTTTCTATCGGAAACCATTAACGCAATTTATTATTTAAAAATTCTTTATAAACAATTCACATCGCAACAAAAATAAAGCCTTTAAAAACTGGAAAAAGGGAAAAATAACATAAAATTCCCCAAAACAGTTTATAAAAACAAAAAATTGATTTAAATTGAAATAAAAATATTGAAAAAAGCTTTTCCCAAAAATTTTAATCATTGCAAGTGGCCGATATTCAAAGAAATATTCTTGAGTAGTAATATTCGGCTCCATGGGATTGTTGAGAAAACTCTTTTTTAATGGTTCTGTTTAAAAGCAGAGATTCTTATTTTGCTATGAAAACATGTTTTCATGCTTTCCCATGAAAAACTTTTTCATACTTTATCTGAAACGCTTCCAGCGTATGTTGGTTTGTCTAAGAAGCATAAGCTTATGTAGGTTTTTTCAAATTCTGGTGGAAATCATTCTGAAAATTGATGAAAAAATTTTTATGCAAGGTTACCCCATCGATATGTAAAATGATACATATCGGTTCATAACCAAGAGAGAGTGCACCTTCCCACATCAAACAAGGAGATACCAAAAAGTTGAGGCAATAAAAATGAGCCGCGACTTGAAACTATCCCGAGGAGCAGGCATAAAGGGATTAGCCTTAATCTTAATCATCTGCGTAGTGCTCGGAGGCACTGCATTATACTATGGATGGTACATTCCCCAGAAGGAAGAACAGCAACAGAGAGTTTTAAGCCTATACGGCCTACCAACTGGAAGTCTTAACATTCTCTGTGCGGGAAGCCTTTCCAGAGTTTTAACTGCCGCAGCTCAAAACTTTGAGGCAAAGCACCCTGGAGTTAATATTTTCGTTTCGGCTCACGGATCACTGGAATGTGCAAGTCTCCTGAAGCAGGGGATTCAGTGCGACATAATATTTGTCTCCGACTTCAACGTAATTAAAAAGGAACTGTACCCCTATCCCATACCCTGGAATCCCCTTATCAACTATGCGGATTGGTGGGTGGATTTCGCAGGAAACCAAATCGTAATCGCCTACAACCCCACAACCACTATAGGGAGAATGATTAATGAAACCAACTGGTACACGATTCTAGTCTCGGGACAGGGACGTTGGGCCAGGGCTAATCCCGACGCAGATCCCTGTGGCTATAGAACACTAATTACTCTAAATATAAGCGACACCTTTTACCCGGACAATCCAAGCGTGTATCCCAATTATCCCCCCAGCGGCGTTTTAAACTATGTGTTGAATCCCAGTTGTCCAAACATGGTGGTGGCGGCTAAGGAGTACGATATCATGGGTCCCCTACAGGCGGGACAGTATGATGCGGGATTCACCTATCTTTCCCTTGCTTTGCAGTTTGGGCTACCCTACATTGAGCTTCCAGAGAATGTCAGTTTGGGAAGCGTATTGCCGGAGTATGATGAGTGGTATTCCCAGTGGTCAATTTCTACCCTGGCGAAGACTTATTGGGGCTCAGCTATCAAGTATGCGGCTACAATTCCCAATACCGCTCAAAACCGTTTCTGGGCTATTGAGTTTCTGAAATTCCTTTTGTCCTCTGAGGGACAAGCTATACTCACTGCGGGGGGACAACCGGTGATTAATCCACCAGTAGCGGAGGGTAATTTGGCCAAGGTTCCCAGCCAAATATTAAGCCTCTGTAAATATTAGGGAAGAGTATTCAAACAGTTAAAGATAGAAAAATTTGAGGGTGAGGTCAATGGCTTGGTGGAGAAGAAGAGTTAGTGTTTATACTGTTCTTTTGTTTTTTGTGGGGTTCACTTTTTTTGTGTTTTTCTTTTTATCTCCCCTTGGGACTCTTATATATTCTGCCATTAATCCCCTGTACGCGGATCCCGGGTTTCTCCAGAGAGTTTACAACATTTATTTGAGTTTGGGGCCCGTAGATGCCTTGAGAGAGTTTTTGGTTGTGGTTGGAAATCCCATTATCAAGTCGCTACAGAGTGACGTCATCACCAGCGCTATTCAGGTGAGTTTAATCACCACATCTGTTTCCAGTGTAATATGCATCTGTTTCGGTATACCCCTAGCTTACATTTTGTCAAGATATGATTTTTGGGGCAAGAAGATCATCGACACTGCAGTGGATTTGCCCATGGTTCTTCCACCCACGGTCGCAGGTATAAGCTTGATACTTTTTTTGGGGCCTAATACTCCTCTGGGAACCTTTCTACAAAATAGTGGCATTGAGATAATTTTTACTTGGAGAGCTATCATTTTGGCTCAAATTTTTGTTTCAGCGCCCTTCTTTATAAGAACTGTTTCCACAGCTTTTTCGGGGGTGCCCAGAAACCTTGAGCTTGCAGCCACAAACCTTGGAGCATCGCCTATCCGAACTTTTTACACGGTCACCCTACCTCTCTCAGCCAGGGGAGTCTTTGCTGGTTGGGCGATGATGTGGGCTCGAGCGATGGGAGAGTTTGGAGCGACAATAATGGTTTCCAACAATGTGCCTGGACAGAGTTATACTCTTGCAACTGCAATATATTGGGAGTTTTGGTCCGGTGGACTATTCCAAAGTATTTCAGCCGCGGTCATTTTGCTAATTGTAGCTTTTTCGGTTCTGATTTTGGTACGCATCGTGATGGGTAGGAGGTGAAGCAGGAAATGGCATTCTTGGAACTAGAAAAGATAAGTAAAAGCTTTAAAGAAACTGTAGGCTTGAGAGAGAGACTCTCTGGAATAAGTAGGGAAAATCCTGTTTTGAAGGATTTAAGTCTAAAGGTGGAGAAAGGAGAACTAATAGTCGTATTGGGTCCCACGGGTTGCGGGAAAACCACGCTGCTACACACAATTTGTGGGTTAATTAGACAAGATTCGGGTCACATCTATCTAGATGGAGAATGTATTGACAGTTTGCCTCCAAATAAGAGAGGGGTGTGCATGGTTTTTCAAGACTTCTGCCTTTTCCCACATATGAATGTGGCGGACAATGTTGCCTATGGATTGTTCTCCCGAAAGATAAAGAGAGAAACGGTTACCGATAGAGTTAAGGAGGTTTTAGAAAATTTGGATTTGTACCATCTCAGGTATCGTAAGCCAGAAACTCTAAGCGGCGGAGAGAAGCAGAGGGTGGCCCTGGCAAGAGCTTTAGTTATACAGCCCAAAGTTTTGCTTTTTGATGAGCCTCTCAGCAACTTGGATTTAAACGTTAGGAAAAGTGTGAGAAGCGAAATCTTGAGAGTCCAGAGGGATTACGATTTAACATCAATTTATGTGACCCACGACCAATACGAGGCTAGGGGCATAGCTGACCGCGTTGCCATCATTCATAATGGCAAAATTGAACAGGTGGGAAAACCTGAGGATATTTTCTATAAACCCCAAACGGAATTCGTTGCCTCCTTCACTGAAGCGGAAAACCTTCTGGAGGGCAAGCTTTTAGAAAACCGCCCCAACGAAGGCCTTTCAGAAGTGCTTGTTGGAGGCATTAAAATCTACACCGCTTTGGATTCAAGTCTGAGAGTAGGTCAAGAAGTAAAATTTATGATAAGACCGGAAGACATAATCATAGCTAAGGAAAAACCAGTCACGAGCGCCAGAAACGTCTTGGGGGGAAGGGTATCTAGCGTTGAGCCTCACGGTTCTCTCTTTAAAGTAGACGTAAACATAGGAGATGTATCTTTAAGCTGCTTAATATCCAGAATTTCACTTGAAGAGTTTGAAGTTATCCCCGGTTCAAACTTGTATGTTGTTTTTAAATCTTCAGCCGTGCACATAATTAAATAAAATTTTTTAACCAGGAAAATGGGAGAAGGCTAACGTATACAGTATATTTTTACTGGGCACGCGTCGCACTTGTATTTTCTGCAGTAATTCTTTCCTACTCTGAGCAGTGCGGTTTCAAAATTTTGGAAATGGTATCCTTCCAACTTGTTTTGGTTCCAAATTTGGAAAAGTTCTTGAAGGTTTCTGGTTTTATCAACTTTTTTAATTAGGCCCAGATTCTTGGCGGAGCTAATGGTTAATTCTTGGAGGGGAGGATTCGCCTTGTCCCAGATGCCTCTAAGCTCCCTCAGGAAAATATTTACTGTAACATCCCCTATTCCCTTCCCCAAATTTTTCAATCTTTGCTCCAAATCTTGGGAGTCACTTGATTTTTCGTGGAGGAGGTTTAAGTCTCCACCATATTCTTTCTCAAGGTTGCCCATAACTTCCAAGAACTTGTCGGCTGTTTTGTAATCATATCTCACGTATCCACCCCTATCCAGAATGTAAACCAGCCCGTGCCAACCTGTTTTCAGAATTTTTCCAGCAGACAGAAGACCGGCCCTCTCAAATTCGCGGTAAGTGTTTTTGGCTATAGTTTCCGAAATCCTGGCCCCAAAGAGCAGTGAGGCCACAAACCATTTGAACACCTCACCTGAACTCTTTTTTTGCAGATTTATTCCCAGCTCAGTAGAAAACAATCCACCCATCTTTACAGTAATTTCCTCCACAAGATTCTTCACATAGTTCATACTCTAAAACTTAATTTAACTCCTTTAAAATCCTTGTTAAATGGGTGTGCCGCCCAATTTATGAATTTTTAATAAGCCGCTTAAAATTTCCAAAAAGATGAGCGTTGGCCAATTAGGAATTAGTTATGATACTTAAAGTGGGAATTATAAAACGAAAAGAGGGGAGATAGTGCATTGTATCTTTTCTAAAGAATAATAAGAATTGAAAAAGGGAAAATTTATTATGTTAAATATTATAGTATTTGTAATAATTTTTGTCGGAAAAATAATTACGCAATCTGCCATTTTTAGGCTTATTTTACCGAAAAAGAGCCAAAAAATAACCCTTTTTGACTAACTTCAAAAAGACAAAAATTTCTCGAAATACTATAGAGTAAATTAAACATTAAAAAGGAGGGTGATTGACAAATGTTGGAAACATATAGGTATGGAATGATGTCCGGAATCGTAGCAGGTATAGTTGCGGCAGTTATGGGACTACTTCTCTTCACCACATTTCACAGTTTCAACTCTACCATTTTTGCCACAATACTGAGCGCGATAGGAACACTTATTGCAACCCTGTTTTTGGGATTATTGGTTGTAATTATAGTTATAGTACTTATAGCGATCTTCGGCGGCAATCCCGCGGAGGCAATAAGGAAGTTCTTCGAAGAGTTATTAGCCCCCATATCCGCAGTGATTATGTTGGGCTACCTCCAAGGGCTTGGCTATAGTTTGAGTGTTTCTTCGTTTAACCCTATTTTCACAATTTTCATGGCTATTTCTGGCATTTTGATAGCTGTGGGGTTTTTCCTGAAGTTTAGACAGGAAAGAAGGTCTAGTTACCTTTTAAGAGGCTTCTTTGCCATAATGGGTATAACTGTTGCAGGTATACTCATATATCTAGGTTTAAGTCCAGTAGCAAACTATGCTCTGGGAGCGCTCTCCCTCGCCCTATTGTTTACCGCCTATCCTAATTATCTTTATCTAAATATAGCGGCAGTTCTACTCCTTTTAGCATTCATGGGATTAGGCATCATGCAATTGAGGGATAGACAAGAATCAGCAAAACCCACACTCTGCACGGGAGTCGGAATTATGGAAGTCCTATCAGGAATCCTCTTTCTCGGAGGAACAGTTAGTTACATAATGTTCATACCTGGTTTCGCCTCAATGCTAATAACACTCGTTCTCTGGATACCATACACCTGGTCAGAAAACGGGGCAGCACCCAGCCTTCCCAAAAAAGCTTCAAGGAAAGGCCCCCAAGAAGGAGTGCAAAAATGGGAATAGAAGCAAAACTAAATCACATCCCCTTTTTTAGTGGCACACATGAATCAAAAGATTGGGAAGCTTTTAATACGAGAGTCGTATAGTTCACGGCACAAATGAGGCGTGTTCAAGTTCATAAATTTAAAGTGCATTATTTAATGGAGGTTGGTTGAATATGGGTGAGTCTTGGGAGCATAAATTTGTGGAAACCAATGGAGTTCGTCTGCACTACGTTGCTCAGGGTCAGGGTAAACTGATGATTCTCTTGCATGGTTTTCCCGAGTTCTGGTATTCCTGGAGGCACCAGATACCAGTTATGGCAAAGTACTTCAAAGTTGTAGCTCCAGACATGAGAGGCTATAATGAGAGCGATAAACCAGAGGGTGTTGAAAATTACAGGCTTAACATATTGGCTGAAGACGTTATGGGTCTCATTAAAGCCTTGGGAGAGGTAAAGGCAATAATAGTGGGTCACGATTGGGGAGGCATAGTAGCCTGGTACTTCGCAATGGCCCACCCCGAAGCCACAGAGAAACTGATAATTATGAATGTTCCCCACCCCCAGGTATGGCAGGAAAAAGCAAAATACAATGCTAGGCAGCTCCAGAAAAGCTGGTACGTGTTCTTCTTCCAGACCGAGAAGGTTCCCGAAAGCTATTTCAGTAGAAATAATTTTCTGGCCATGAAGCTAATGCTTAGCAATTCAACCTTTAAGAAAGGAGTACTCAGTGAAGAGGACTTGAAAAAATTTGTAGAGGCGTGGTCCAAACCCGGAGCGCTAACCGCAGCCATAAACTATTATAGGGCAAACATCAGACCCGAAATCTTCATGGAGGACATTGATTTAAAACTTCCAAAAATAAAGATCCCCACACTAGTAATTTGGGGAGAAGAAGACCTAGCCCTCACACTTGAGGTGAGCAAAGGGGCGGAAAAATACATTGATGCCCCCTACACTATAAAATATATCCCCAAATGTGGACACTGGGTGCAACAGGAAGAACCAGAACTCGTAAACAAGTACATGCTAGAATTTCTGAGGGAATACACCGTATAGATTCCTAGTACTCAGGGCTCATATTAGGAGATCGGTGGAATAATAGAGAAACATTAATTCTATTTTCCATATACTGTGATATTCACAATTTAATTAACAAAGTTTAAATAAATACATGTTTACTATAAACACATATACACAAGTATATAAGCAAAACTTTTGCATTCGGGAAAGTGGTTTAAAAACTTGGACGAGGTAGGTTCACTTGATTTCGCCCCCTGCCTTTATGGTTCCAAAAGGGGGATAGTCATAGAAGTTCTATGCGAGGCGCAATCAATCTCCGTAAATGTGGGGAAATGAAATTCTTAAATTGATTGGAGCTGATTAAAAATGGTTTGGAGTGAGACTGCCAAAATAGCCGCTTCTTATGGATTGAATTTGGAGAACGCTTTCGTGGACGGATGGTTTCTGGCGGGTATGCAGATAGCCACTTTCGGCGGAGAATTTGTAAAAAGTTTTGGGGAGGGGGCAAGGGGAATACTCCTGCGTGGAGCCGTAGCCACAGGAAAATACGTAGGAAATAAAATAACCAATGACTTTGGATTAGGCAAAGAACTAATTGACGTTGGAAGAATACAGAACTTGGTCATGTATTCAGTTCTCATGCCCCACACAATAGAACAGTTAGAAAATGGGGATGTTAAATTGTCAGTTTTTGACTGTCCCTTTGCTCCTTTTGCGGTTTTATTATCCGACCCTATGGCTTGTGAGATGTGTGTGGGATACGTTAGAGGCGCTGCCAAGTATGTAACAGAAGATAGAGCCGGTGTTTTTAGAGTGACACACATTCCCGCAGGAGACGAGAGATGCGACTTCTTTGTTAGAGATGGCGTACCCCATGGGCTAACCCGCTACCAAATAAAAGCAAATATTCCACCCCAAGAGTATCTCTCAACACTTATCCAAAAAGATTTGAAATTCGTCAAAGAAAACTACTTTCCAAAGGCTTTCTCAAATCCCAAAATAGTAGACCAGAACGCAAGCGAAGAGGAGAAAAAGAACCAGGCATTAGCATACCTAATTGAGATAATGTCTTTGGTTTTACGGGGATTAGTGATGACCGAGTCTTACAGTGCCTACAGCATCCTCGGAAAAGGCATCTCTTATAGAACTGCGGAAAGAGCTGGAAAAACTGCTGCCGACCTTATGCTTGCTGGTTTTCCACCAGTAGTCTCCGGTTGGAATGAGAGGTTCGGTCTATCTAATTCGGAGGAAAGAGCTAAGAAGGCTGCAGTGTTATATTCAACTGTGATGAAGCTTGATGGTAAGGTTGGAGACGGGTGGTTTGAAGTTAGCAATTGCCTCTGGAAAAACATGGTTGAGGAAATGTTGAAGGATCCAGCTGGTTATGATATGGCCAGCCTCAGTGAGCAAGATAGAGCGGAGGCAATGAAGTGTGGATGTGTCTCTTGTGATAGCTGCCTTAAAGGGCTTGTAGGTTCAAACGGTGTTCATGTAGACCAAGACAGATGCCAAGCTGACGGAGAAGACAGATGCCGCTGGGTTTTTAGATGAACTTATCAGCCTATTTTTCGTCCTTCAACTTTTCCTTATTAATCTCACCATTCAATGTGACGTGGATTGGCTGATTCTACCCTACCCAATCATTTTTTAACGTGAAACCGAAGACATCAAGTAGCGTAGGTATCACCGTCTTGTCCCCGAGTTCCTCTTGCTCACTGACAAATTTTTAGCAGTCTCCTTGTCAAATACATCTTCCTTTTCATCCCCAACTACCTTGCTACCCTAGCAAAATATGCCTCCTATAAGTACTGCGGGGTTCTCCCCTCTGTTTCCTCCAATCCTTACACTGGAATTTCAAGTGTTTTCTGTTCAGTTTTGAATTCAAATGCACTAACCACTATTATTCAAATGAACCAGTCAATCGGAACGAATTGTTTGGAAAGGAGAATGCTTGGCCTCTTTCAGTATTTCCCGTACTTCTTTACCGCATCTGTCAATGCTTTAATGTTTTCTGGTTTCACATCTAGTGACGATGCCTCAGCTGGAGCTACTGCAAAACCGCCGCCAGGTTTTAGGTCTTCAAGCAGGCTCTTAACATGCTCCCTAACCTTTTCAGGTGTCCCTCCCGCCAGTAGGGAGCCCGGTATGCCGCCCATTATGCATGTGTGGCCTCCTAGAACCTCTTTAACTTTTCTTAGGTCAGCTCTCTCAAAGTATGCCACTGTTTTTCCCTTTGGTAGTTCACGCATTGTTTCCAGATGAGGCGTGTGGTCGCCCTCATAGAATACGAAGGGCGTTAGTCCCGCTTTGATTAGTTCTCCAATAACTTTCTTGAGGGCTGGCCAGTAATACTCATGGTATAGTTTTGGCGATAATATCGAGTTTAGGTGTAAGGGTATGAAGGCAAGCACGATGTCCGTTCCAAAAAACTTCTTAACCTCTGGCGGCACTTGACCCGAAACAACCCCGACTTTAGCTGCAAGGGGTGTTAATACTTCGATGGCCTGCTGAACCTTGTCGGGAATTCGGTGAAGGTCAACAACGACATCTGTTACGTGGCGCATAAAGTCGCCGATAAGATCAAGCGGCGAGTAAGACCAGGCAAATGGAAATGAGGGGAATCCAAGATTTTTAAGCTCCGTAGTTAATTCCTGCATCATAGCACCATACTTTGCAACATCCATTCCCAGCTTGATCATTGCGCCATATGCTTTAGCTGAGTTTGGTTTTTCCAAGCTCCTGCACACCCTTGGCAACAGAACCTCATTGATGAAGCCGAGTGGATTTTCTATTAGTTTACCGTATTCTTCTGGTTCCATGAATTTTCCGCCGAGGAATTGTGGATATGTGTTCTCAGAAGTTTCCCTTCCGGGCCACTTAGTGTACTTATCCTGCAAAATATCATGCATGGGTCCTGTCAAAAAGCGAACAAAGGGTGCTATGTCAGGGTGACTTTCAATGAGGGCCAAACTAAATATGAAGCCTTCCAGTCCTGAAAAACAGCCAAACATGTCGAACCCGAAGTCTGATGCAACCTTTATTGCTCCCTTTTTACATTCTTGGTAGTCGAAGGCTATTTTCTCATAAGTCGTTCCCAAGTAACTTACGGGAAGGAAACAAGCAGCCATCATTATTGGCACTCTGTCTGGTTCTTTTACACGTATTACTTTCTCCAGCCTTTCAAGTCTCTCCTTTAAGATGACTTCACGTTTAGGTTTGGACATTTACTTCATCCCCACAAATTCTTTAATGAGTTTTATACCTGTTGCAGCATCTCTCGTCCATGCGTCCGCCCCCACGTATTTCTTAGCATCCTCGTCCACTCTTCCGCCGCCAATTATTACCTTAACTTTATCCCTAAGGCCGGCGTCCTTGATTGCATCAATGGTTTTCTTCATTGACTCTATGGCTTCTGTTAATAAGCCGCTTAGCCCAAGTGTTTCTGGCTTATTCTTCTTGATTGCCTCTACAAATTTCTTTGGTGGAACGTCTACTCCAAGATCTATTACCTCAAACCCACTTGCTTCAAGAAGAGCTGTGACAATGTTCTTACCTATATCGTGAACATCCCCTTCAACAGTGCCGATAGCAATCTTACCAAATTTCTTAACTTCCTTCGCGCCAATTGCAGGCTTCAGTATTTCGAGTGCTCCCTTTAGCATTTCTCCAGCCATTATGAGATCAGATATGAAGTATTGTTTCTCCTCAAACAGTTTGCCAATTTTGTCCGTAGCCCCTCTTATGTCCTCAAGAATAGAGTGCACATCTTCTCCAGACTCAACCATTTTCTTTAAAATTTGGAGACTCCTCTCATCGAGATCTGCTAGGGTTTTTACAAATTCCTCATGAAGACTCAAATCCATCCACCTATTCCTAATTTAAGGGCGTAAAAAAGTTTTTAGTGTACTTTTTGAATCCTAGGGCGTTATTTGGAGACTACGTCCCCTCGAGAAGGAGGGGTTGAGCTTCTGGGAAGAATCTCTATTGAAGGCTCCTTTTGACAGAAAAGTGGAACAAAGGGAGGATATTATAACCCATGTACAGAAGACGATTCCGAGCCCCATCCCAAGATATGCTCTAGGAATTCTGCACAAAATACCTTTTTTACACCCTAACTCAATAGTATATATAAACTATATAAGGTTATCGGCAAGACAATCCATAAACTTCCCCGTCCTTATGGTAACTATTCGCTTCCAATGTCTTAGGTAGCAGGCACTCTTCGAGTTTGTAGCTACACAAATAGTAGGGTAAGCCCATCGTATCCCAGGTGCACCGAATGAAGATCAGAGGATGAAGAATCGGCTATGCTAGAAGTTCTACAACCAGGGTACGGCCCAATAATGTTCGGAAGATTTGGATATTGAGAGGGTTTTCAGCTATTTGACTGGGTGATGTGTTCGTTTCTCACCCCACTTCCTTTTTCAGCCAGCAAACTTACCTCCAACTG
>JAHAWU010000164.1 GCA_018383815.1 Candidatus Jordarchaeia archaeon
AAGCACCAGAACCAGGGGGAGTCCCCTAAGAAAGAGGCATGTTAAGGAGTACAAGAAGTTAGGCTACGAGAGGTGGAGGGACAAGTACCGCTACGGCTACCGCTGGCGTGCTGAGGGGAACCTCTCAGCTGTGAAAAGGCTTACTGGGGAGTATGTTCGTGCAGCCAAGATGGAGAACATGTTCAGGGAGGTCAAAATGAAGTTCCTCTTCTACAACTCCATCCTGAAGTTTGATGCCACAGGGGAGCTACCCTGGGCAACCATCAGCCAAAAATAAATATGTGGAACACAAAAATTAGCCTAAACCATAAAATTCACAGAATTATACAACACAGCACTAAAAATAGATGTGGTAATGTAGATTTATTCGATTTCATCTCCCTAATAAGGCTCCAAATAGTGAAAGAAGCCTTATAAACACCCCTTTTTTGAGGCGAAATCGAACGATTCTAAACCTCCAAATTACCCGCTTGACAAAAATATTCCTATTTTTTGTGTTTTTTAATCATTTAGGTATCTTTTCTTTTGGTGAAAAGCAGTAGTTTTTCAGTATATCACTTTGTAGCGCGTCGAAGATCATGAAATTTGTTAATCCAAAAACTCACAGGAATGAAAATTCCATTTCTCGCTTCAAGTCACAAAATCGGAAGAAAACTTCACAAACTATACGCTTAATGAAAAACGCAAAAGGTGAGACTTGCAGTAGCATCCCTGGCTCTACCTTGCCCAAAACATTTTATCTTCGGAGGCAAAACATACGACTAGAAGTGTTAAAAAAGAATCAAAAAGAAATTACATCACAAAAAATCTTCGCCCCTCATATGAACTATGAGGAACTATTCCCCCGAGGTTAATAATTTTTTACTAGAAGAGCTGTAGGAATAATCAGAAGGAGAAGGTCAAGTAGCGGAAAACATAGCAATAGGTATTGTATTGTAAAGGAAAATTGAACAACGCTATATTTGCGAGCCTTTGTGTCTGTTTGTGGCGTTTGCTGAAAAACTGAACATTTGCAAAATAGATTGTACACACACTTAAGAAGCAATTCACCTCCATGATAAAAAGGAAAACAAGCAAAACAATCAGGCAACACAAAATCAAACAAAAGATGCTCCACATTTTAAGAACAATAGTTGGAAGCAATTAACATTGTTAACCGGCTATGTGAAAGGCTTAAGTGATACCGGGCGCTATAATACATACCCATAAAAGCACTTTTGAGGTTGAATATTGCCCTATTTAGACACAAAAAAGGGGTGCTCAATCCGAAAAACGTACAAAATAAGAATAGGCAAAGCCAAGCCAACCCTACACGATAGTAATACCAAAAACATTTAAATGAGACAAATTCCATTTAAAATTTGGGGAAACAGTTAGGAAAAGCGATACACAGACAAGGCAAACACGCCACGCCCACAGGTTTTGGCCCCAGCATATTACTAAAGTAAACTGCAGTTTTTCAAAAATTGCGAGGCTCCTGGTATGAGTGTTAAAGTGCCTACAGGTATTCGAGAGTTAGATCGAATGTTGGATGGTGGGATGTTGAGGGGAGAGGTTACATTATTTTTACATGACATTGGGGCAGGGCACAATTATATCCTTTCAGAGATAATTAAAAATCACTGCCAGATGGGGGGGTGCGTTCTGCTTGTGTTAACTTCAACCTCATCGCAGCAGTTTATTTCTTTGATTAAAAGCGTTATTTGTCCCGAAAACTGTATTGTAATAGACTGCGTATCTCCCCAAAATGTTTTCAGCGCCGAGTATTACATCGAGAACCCTTCAAGAGCCTTCGACATTTTCCTTAGCATGAAGAATGCGAGGGAAGCCCTAAATTCGAAAGTGGGCGAAAGGAAAATTCCACCACTAGTATGCTTCTACTCTTTGAGCCCCCTGTTTATAAACTTTGAACCCAACGAAGTGGTGCAGTTCTTCAACAAAAACGTTAAAGAAGCAATGAGACTAGGAACAATAGAATACTATCTCCTTTCATCCGGAATCACTGATAACAGCACGGAGAAGAGATTACAGGCCCTAGCAAACACGGTAATCCTACTAAGATCTGAATTTAGAGACCACAGGCGACAAAACTACCTCCAAATAATAAAACACGCCTCAGGAGTCCCCTACCCCGAAGAAAAACAATACTCCATAATCAAACGTGATGAAGCGACTCCAGAAATAGTCTTCTCAACCCCCACACTCCGCCCACAATGGTAACACCAACCCCACCAAGCTACCCCCAGTAAATTTTAATCAAACAGACCTCATCGATAGATCCACAAAATCTCTGACTCTTTGAACCCATCTTCGGTACCTCTCAAAAATGTTCCTCAGATTTGACTGAAATGTTAAAAATTAAGGAAAAACAGCAATAAAACCATAAATTGTGAGGACTATAACAGGAAAACATAAACAAAGACGCTAGATGAGAATTTACCGCCCCGGACGCAACTAGATGTATGAATCGATTTTCAAACAATTTTATGTAAACTACACTAATGGAGAAAATTGTTTGAATTGCGCCTCGCTCCGCATTCCTCCAGCAACCTGAACTTACACAGGAGTATAAAAAAGTTATAGCTAGTTTTTAGAAGCAGAATTATTGTGGAGAGAATCCAAGCTTGTCCAAATCACATACAGAAGACTTCTCCAAAACCAGCTAAAGTATATAGATCCTTTGGAGGAGGTCAGCCTCGTTTAGGTGTGAGCCCTTTTCCTCACATTTATGGCTTCACATTTATGCTTCTCCAACGCCTATTTCCCACTTGTGTCTGGTTTTAGCGTAATTCTGTTTAGTATGTCTTTTTAAGAATTGTAATCTATGGGGGATAGGTTTGGTCGGTTCATACTATGGGTGTTAGGTCTACTTTGAGGCCGTTCTCACTTCTTTCTAATGCAGGGTACATAGCGGGGAAATAGGGAAAGATACCGTGTATTAGAACTGTTCCTTCAACGTTTATAATGTTGAAGTGCTCATCAGAAATGTGGTTAATGTAATCGATGATTCTCTCCTGACCGTACTTCGCCAAACACAAAGCGGTGTTTCCAGTCTGTTTCGCTTCGATGGAGCCCCTAGGAATCAGGTAGGAGATGTCCCTGCGTCCTTTGCTCTGCCACCCATACGCCGACTCCAAGGTATCTGTGGAGATCACAACTAAAACGGATTTCTGCCCCCTCCTTAGCGCTTTAGTCTCCTCATATAATATTTGGTAGTCATCGGACAAATTGTTTCCCTCAAGGATCACTTTCCAAGGCTCCTCCTTTTCGGCATCCGTTTTTCCCGACAATTGGAAGTCTACGATTTTAACACAGTTTAGGAGGTTCTCCTCGCCGACCACTGGCTCTATCATACCTCTCATTACTTGGGCGGAAATTCCAGAGGGTGGAATTATCAAAACTCTTCCTCCACTTAGGACATAATTATAGATTGTTGGGAGGTAAAAGTAGTCGTAGGCTTCCCCGACCCCCCTGTTAACCTCTATCAGATTAACTGATCCGTAAGAGTATCCTCCACCAGTAATTGTGTCTAGGTACTTGATTCCGGTGGAAATTTTTCCCTCCATGTTTTTAATTGGTTCAAATCTTTTTTCTTTTTCGCTTTTAATTAGGTCGTCTAGTGTGGAACGTTGAGGGGGCAGAACTTTGTATTGGCCCCCCTCCAGTGTGAACAGGTACCGGGGACAGTTAACATTTATCCCTCTCAGCTTCTGAATCTCGGTTACCCTCAAAAACACATTTTTGTCTATTTTGACCTGTTTAACTATTCCATCCACCAGATAGTCTACTGGTGTAATATAATCCGTCTCAGAAACTAGTATGAGGTTGGTTCCAGTTGTTCGAGAAATTTCAATCATGGAACTTTCAAGCGAGTAGTCCTCTCTCGAAACTTGTAGATTCTCCTTTAAGGCTTCAAGGCTATCAACTATTACGGAATCGGGCTTAGGTTTCTGGCTGCAAAGTTCGTACATGGCTTGGATGAAGGCGGGCTTCTCCACATACTTGAAGGCTACTGCCAAATCCTCCGGCGGACGGTATCTTGATTCGGTGGCGTCTAGCACGTTTTTGGGCGGTATCAGTTTCCCAACCCAAGGATAGGTTGCATATAACTCTTCTGGCGTCACCCTTGTTGAGATATAGAGGGCTGTGCCATCTTGATTTAGGAATTCACATATACCGAGAGCAAGTAAAGTTTTGCCGGTGCCCGGAGCGCCCTTCACCAAGAGCTTGTAGCATTTCAGCAACTTGGAAACTTCAACCAATTCATGTGGAAGATTTGTGGTTCTCAAGCCTTATGTTTCCCCCAGCCTGGTGAAAAGATCCTAATCCATGCAATGTTTAATTCATTCCTTATTTTCTACTTTCCTTATTTTTTTAGTCCCTCCACATTTTTAGAAGGAGAGCAATTTTTTTCAATATTTTCACTTTTGAAGAAGTAAACGCCTTGTCTAATTTGATAGGTTTAAAAATATTTATATGTTTTGGAGGTTTTTAAAGCAATTTTTGGTTTAAATGAGGGATGCGTTTTAGGATAAGGTTCTTTGGGGCGGAAAACATTTTTTTAAGCATTGTTTGGCACACTTCACCTGCGGTTTTTGTTCTAATAGTAGAGTTCTGTAAGGAAACGTTTTCCGCATTTTTCTTTTGGTTATTAGGTTTGGGTTTTTGTAGCTGTCCGGAGTTTGTAAAAAGGTTTAAAAATTGTTTTTAGAGAATTTGAAATTTACGTTGTGTATTTGTTTTTCCACTGAATTTTTAGTTTAGAAAATTTATTTTTTGAAATTGCGTAGTTAACTTTTAGAAAATAGTTGAAATGTGGTGGTAGTTTTTTAGTTTTGATATAAAGTATTGTCTGTTGCTTTTGCATTTTACAAATTGGAAAGTAATGTACAAGGTTAATAAGTCTAGGAGTAAAACTTAGCTAAGTGCTTAGAGTTTACTGATTTCATCAAGCTGTGCCAAAATTTTTTTTGGGATGTTAAGGAGCGATGGTTGTGCAGAATTATGATTCATTGGTAGATAATGGTTCTGGTAAGGATAGAGCCTCATCTATTTTGGAGAGGGTTATGAATGCTTTGCAGAGCTTGAAATCTGATTTGACAGAGCTTCTTATGAGTTGCCATATTGTGCGTGAAAATTTGGAAAGTACAATTTCCCATCTAGATGAGTGCTATAATTGTCTGAATCAGTTAAAACAGGTGGTTAAAAACTCGAAACTATATTATTGTATGCGAAATATTTTTGAGGGGCTCCCCTCTGCGTACGTTTCTATTGAGGCTTATCAGAACGGTTTTCTCTCCTTGCCCGTGTTGAAGTCGGCCTTAATGAAATCAGGAGTCTTAAATGAAATCGAAAAAATTGTTTCAATAATAGAAGCACGCAAAATATGATGTGTTGTGAAAAACTTGAAATCTAAGGGTGACTCCATAAAAAGTTGGAGTAGGAAAAAAATCAAAAATGGATCATCAAAGAGGTTTGAGGACTATGGATTTTAAGATCTCGATTCCTAGGGAGGTGGAATTATTTCTTGAGAAGCCCTCCATCTCTGTTCTGATTAAGGGGGAGCCGGGAGCTGGGAAAACAATTCTAGTCCTATCCCTCCTTGCAATGATTAGAAAACCGAATAGCTTTTATTTGACTACCAGGGTTAATGCTCAATCTTTAAAGCTAACTTATCCGTTGGTTATGGAGAAAATACAATCAAACCAAATAATAGATGTCTCGCGAAAAGTTTTTGGTCTACAGGCTGGTGAGCCGTCTCCCCAGTTTATTGGATATTCTGATAAGCCCACCTTTATTAAACAACTGTACCAAAAAATGTCGGGAGAGGAGGATTCCCTCATTATACTGGATTCCCTCGAAGGCATTCAGAGTTTACTGGGTGAAAACATTTATTATGAACTTTTTGAGCTTCAGAGGGAAACTGGTTCGCGTCTCATTTTGGTAAGCGAATACGAGGAGAGGAAAGAATTAGACTATATGGTTGACGGACTCATACTGCTAAGAAGGGTAGGTTCAGCTGACAATTTCTTGAGAGAGCTTCAGATAATAAAGTTGAGGGGCACCTGCCTCAAATTAAACACTTACTCCTTCACCCTTTTTGGTGGGGTCTTTAGACACTTTGAACCGCTCCAACTGCCGACAATAAGTGAAAAAAAGGCGTTCCAACCACTGCCAGACACGGAATCACACTTCTCAACAGGAAGCAAAGATCTGGATGAGGTTCTGGGAGGAGGATACAGAAAGGGTTCAACGGTGCTTTTGGAAGTTGGAAAAAATATTAGTCGCGAGGCATATTTCCAAATGGTAGTACCTACGGTCCTTAATTTCCTATCAAAGGGAAAATGGGTAATGGTGGTACCCTCCCTTGGAACAAGCAGGGAGACTGTTCTCTCCGCCCTATCCAACCTTATACAAGAAGAGGGATTAAATAGAATTAATATAATAGAGAAGAAATGGGGGCTTGAAAAACTCTACAAAAGTAGGCAAAACCTTCTAGAAGACTTTTACTATCAATTCGAAGAAATATTCAAAAAAATTGAACCTGAAAGCCATTTTGCCACATTTGGCTTAGACTCTCTCCTTGTAGAATTCGAAGGAAACCTCGCTGAAGTTTTAGAGGCAATTTTATATGGAGTCCAAAAGAAAAGGTTGCTTGCACTGTTCACCATTAATTACGGAACGGAGGGAATAGATAAAATAGCGAACATGATTGACTACCACTTAAAAATTGAAAATAAAGGCGGAGTCCTCATTTTTAACTCTTTAAAACCCAAATCCACCCCCCACGTTGTAGAGGTAGATTATGCCCAAGGGTACCCCCAACTTGAACTAATACCCCTCGTTTAAAAACCTACATAAGCTACGCTTCTTAGACAAACCAATATACGCTTACGCGTTTCAGATAAAGTTTCATGGCAAACGTTCATACGCTGAAGGCGTTTTAGACAAAGTTTTTCATGGCAAAGCATGAAAACACGTTTTCATAGCCAAAAGAACTATAAGAGGAGGTAAAAGTTAACCATAAATATTGTCTGCAATAGCTGAAACTGCTAAGATAATCCAAGGCAAAATTCTAACTTGGAACAGGAAACAGTGAATATTACCAGATTCATCTCACACAGAGGGATGAAAAATTTAGTGCAACACCTTCAATCTTTTGGTACTGTAGAGTGGATTTAGGTTATACGTTTAAATCTTTTGGTTACTGCGCCTGCGCAGTAACCGCCGCGACGCCCGTGCCGACTAGGCTCGGCTCGTAATCTACGCCGTTCTTCCAAACGGTGTACATGATTCTGA
>JAHAWU010000167.1 GCA_018383815.1 Candidatus Jordarchaeia archaeon
AAAATAGGCATCCAGCCCCAGAAGAACCCATTTCCACCTGCAACATAGGGAAGCGTAACACCAAGTATAATTACTCCCAAAATGATTAGAAGAGAAACTGAGACCAACAAGAGTAAAAGTTTCCAATGTCTCCACCTGCCTTTCTCTGGTTCTAAATTGCCAGTATGCAAAGATAAGGAAAGGAAAATTGATAGGGGCAGAGCAGCAAAAATGAGGAAGTAGCCGAAGAAAAGCTTCTCCCAAAATGTAGGATCCCTATCTATGGGGGAATAAAGTGTCACAGGAAAACCCGACCAAAAAAGCCCATTAAGATTTAGAGAAGTAACTATTAGAAGGAATAGTGTTATTAGTATCAGGCTCAAAAGTGCTATTTTAACTCTTTCGGGAATTTCGTTGAAAAATTGGTGAATTTTGTTAAGTAAGTGGTAAATGTTAACAGCATTCCTGAACAGTGATGCGAAGATCAAACCACAGGTTAAAGAAAATAAAAAGCCGGAAGCAACCATCGTAGCCCAACCAACGCCGTACGGCTGCACCGCCAAATTATAAAGGTTGACGCAATAGGTGTAGTTTGCATTCAAGTAATAGAAGATACTGTCTCGAGAGAAGCTTTGCACGAAGGGTATCAGGTTGAAAGCCAATAATAAAAATCTATTTAGGTTCTTAAAAGAGAAAAAGATCATTAAGAAGGGGAGGGCCCAGAGAGCATAATACATATTTATTCTCCCATATGAGAGGTATAAAATCATGTAGACCGCTATTATATACGCGGTGAAGTATTCCAATCGGGATTGAGAATAAATCTCAAACAGCCCTTTACGCCAAACGAGAAAAACAAATAGCAAAAATAATCCCCCAAAAGTGGTCACTTCAATCAATGTACTGTAAAATAGGATTTCATAAAATCCCCATCTCAGAAGTAGAGCGCGATAAGTCATATTTGGATCCATCATTTGAGAAATATCTCTGGCAAAGGAAATTGCTAAGTTAGAGGTAGAAAATCTAAAAGCCCAATAGTGGGTAAGTGGATCATAATAGATTAATCCAGGCAGTACAATGGATAAAGCAGCGGGGCCGCCAAAATATACTAGAAACTTTGGAATTTCCCTTTTTGCCTCTCTCCACATAAATAATAGAAAAACGGGAATCAAAACTGCATGATGGAACTTAATCCCAAACCCCATACCAAGCTCCAAACCACTAAGACCATACCTACTATGCAAGAAGTGATAGAAACCAAGAACAGAAAATAGAATTGAAATAGAGTCAAAAGTACCATAGACCGAACTCGTGAAAATTGAGAGAGGATTCAACAAATAAAATAAGGCAATAAACAAAGCGTATTTCTCTTTACCATTTTCTGACAAAATCCGGTACAGCATATATGCGATAAGTAAATCAGAAATAATGAAGGGAAGTTTAACAAAAAATTTTTCGGAAACTGAGACGGTTTGCCCGAATAGGTAAAAGTTATCACTAATCAAATCTGCGGGAAAGTAGGAAATTATCAAGATTAAGTAAAAAAACATAGGATAAGCCCATTCGGTAAAATAGTTAATGGTCCAAGAAGAGTAATACGCTCTAGCAGTAGTTACGAAAAGGGTAACATCGTACTCGTGCATAAAAAAGGGAGCCAGAACAAGCCTCACCGCTAACCCAAATAAAACAAATTTATTTTTTAAAAAAAACCAAAGATCACGCAGTGCACTAGGCAATATTTTATCATATTGTTCCAATCTATCACCGCGAATATTTTAACCTACTTAACCATAGACCTTTATGTAGAATTGTTTGGTTTTCACTCCTTTAATGGCTTTTAGGAAGACGCAGTGTTTGCGAACCTTTTTTCAAGGCAAGATTCGCCTCCTTCATACACCGCTATAATCGCGAAATAAGTAAAATAGTTAATCAAAGAGTATAAATATTTTATCATACAGTAAAGTCGCCGGCCAATTTTCCTCTTCAGGAATAAGGGGAATTTTCTGGTTTTTAGCAATGCTTGAAACGGAGACTAATCTAATTTAATATTGCAAAGGTATTCAAATCTCATGAAGCCAAGGAACCCACTACATATAAGAGAAACCTATTTTTAACAGTTCAACAAATCTTATAATAAAATTTGGAGAACAGGTGTTGAATATGGCGAAAAAGGAAAAACATTATAGACAGAGATGGACAGGCACCAAAAAAGAAGCTGAACCAAGAAAATTGTACCTGATTCAGAAAAAGTTACCTCATTGTTACATAATCTTCGATATCGGAACCGGTTCAGGCATTTATATACCATATCTCTCACAAAAAGCGAAACATGTAGTGGCACTAGATATAGGTAAAAAGATAGAGGTTATTCGAAAAGGTTACGAATTTGTTCTAGCAGACGCTAAAAACCTTCCCTTTAGAAATGGGGTGTGCGATGTTTTATGGGCCTCCGAAATAGTTGAACACATCGAATCTTTTGAAGCATTAAACGAACTAGAAAGAGTAACCAATAAAATAATATTAATTACAATGCCCAATCCTCTAAGTCCCCATTTTAAAATGGACACCACACATATATTGAAATACTCTGTTACGGACCTGGAAAAATATTTTAAAAATCGATCTAAAACAACTTCTAACAGTTACATAATAAGAGGATTAGGATTCGATGAAATTCCAATACCTAAAATTTTAAAAATGCTTACAACATTCACCACATGGTTTACTCCAATAATATCTCCCACTATACTTGTAATGGGTTTAAAAAGAAACTCAAAAAGTTAAATAAGTAATAAGACCTTTAAGAATCGAGAAGTACTCTTCCTAGTGGGAGTATAAGAAATGAAGCTTCTGGTAATAAACTGGAGAGATATACGTAATCCGGAGGCTGGCGGTGCAGAGATTCATCTCCATGAGATTTTTAAGAGAGTGGTTCAGTGTGGTCACCAAGTCACTTTGCTAGCCTCAAAATATGATGGTTGTAACGAGGAGGAGGTTATTGACGGAATTAAGATAATTAGGATAGGGACAAAGTTTACGTTCCCCTTTTTTGTCTTTTTTCATTACATTTCCAAATTTGGATTTGGAAAATATGATTTTGATTTTATAATAGAGGACATCAGTAAAATACCTGTCTTTACTCCGATGTATGTTAAAAAACCACTAGTTTCAATCATACACCATTTGCACGAAAAAACATTGTTTAGGGAATTGCCCTTCCTCATAGCTATTTTTGCTTATTTCTGTGAATTGTTAGTACCATTATTTTACAGGAAAAATCCAATTATCACAGTTTCCGAAAGCACAAAAAACGAACTAATCTCTAGAGGAGTGCCAAGAGAGAATATTAAAATCATTTACAATGGAATAAACCATAATCTGTTTACACCGGGAACTAAAGCGAAAAAACCATTAATAGTCTATGTTGGCAGAGTGAAAAAATATAAGCAGTTAGAAGACCTAATCAAAGCCTTCAAGATTGTAAAAGAAGAGGTTAAAAACAGCGAATTGATAATAGCGGGAAGAGGAAACCATCATGAAAAGCTAAAAGAGCTTGCTAAAAAACTGAACTTAGACTCGGTCAAAATTTTTAAAAATATATCAGAGCAGGAGAAGATAAAGATCCTACAAGAAGGCTGGATCTATGTCATAACATCAATGAAGGAGGGGTGGAGCCTCTCGGTAATCGAAGCAAATGCCTGCGGAACCCCCACCATAGCTTACAAAGTTCCAGGACTCCAAGATTCCGTAAAAGACAACCAAACTGGTTTGCTTATAAAAAACGGAAATATAATAGAACTTGCAAACACAATTAACAAGTTATTATTAAACACCGAATTAAGGGAAAAACTAACGAGGAACACTATAAAGTGGGCTAGAAATTTCGATTGGAATAAATCAAGCGAAAAATTTTTACAACTGATTACCAGTTATAACAATCCGCGCAAACACTAATACTTTCCTGAATCTAGTGTTCCACAGAATTAAAAAAATATTAGAGTTATAAAAAGATAAAAACCTACATAAGCTGCGCTTCTTAGACAAACCAACATACGCTCACGCGTTTCAGATAAAGCATGAAAAAGTTTTTCATGGCAAAGAATAACTTTACAATTTTGAATAGGTATATTTACATCTAGTATCACTAAAGCAGAGGAAAAAGACACTCTGCAAACAGAGAAAAATAGAGTAGCAAAAAGTAAATTTAACGTTGCCAAGTTGAGGAGAAGGCAAAATCATAGACAATCGCTGGAAACATTTATTGAAGTAACAAAGTAGATTCCCAAACAGTTAACTTCTTTAGACATAGATAGTTCCAGCGGTGTCAACCTGTATAGTTCCGATGTTAAAATAATCGTCCTATTACTTATATCAAAAGTGCGACCAAAGGAATCCGGGTAACCCAGAAGAAGACCAGTTAAGTTACCAAAATATAGGGAATCAAAACCAATATACGCCCTAGCAAAACCCTCAATATGAGAATCCCAACTGTATTCCAAAGGCTTAGCTGGCGGGTCATAAAATAGCACAACAATATTCGGATTATTATAACCATAAACCCAGTAAACCCAGTAAACCTGCATCATAGCCAAACCATTAGGCCTCTGCAAATACATCCCATCAAAAGCCTCAGGAAGAGTGCTAGAAAAAACTAACAAGCATAACAAAACCGGAACAACAACGTACAGGAAGACGCCCCTCCTTTTCCACCTAAACCTCCTATGAAGAAAACCGTCAGCCCTACCCAAAATATCGTATGTACCGAACGAGGCCAAAATACCAAGCGGATAGAGAATGTAAAACCTATAGGAATCCGCATTTCCTGTAGCGAACACCAGAAAGGATAGGACAATCGCCCACGCCAAGATGAGATTTGTGAAATGAGTGTTTTTCTTGGAAACCACGTATAATCCATATATTGCCGGAATCAGAAGAAAAGGCGACTCCTTCATGGAAACCCAGAACCAGTTAGAAGCCGGAAAAGAAAAAAGGTTAAACCAGCCCAAAGGCACAATAGTAGGCCTCATAAAAAAAATTGTTAAACCAAGAGCGAGGGAGGGAAGCGCAACCAAAGCCACGATGCAAAGAGTTTTATGAAATTTCTTCCCCCTCCTCAAAAATTGGATAAAAAGGAAAAAAGTTAGAACCGCCAGAGAAACCATCCAGGTCCAAATATGGGTGAGCGCCAACGCCAAAAAAAGAACACCACCCAACAAGAAATATCTCCAATTCCAACCCCTAGCAATCCTCATGAGAACCGTTAGAAACAATAACAAGAGGGTTAAACCCAAAAAATTGTTGTAAAGGTCAAAAGACAGCCTCACCGTAAAATAAGTTAAGGGCGCAAGCACCATAGCCAAACCCGCAACTAGCTTATCGCCGCTAGTACCCGCAAGCACAAACTCATAAGTGGCAAAAGCATAAACAACCGCAAAAACAATGGGAATAACCATCAAAGTAACTTCCTCACAGCCAACCAACAAATTAACACCATACAAAACCAAAAAATACAGCGGGCGGCTCCCAACAGGGAAGCCCAGAAGGCTATCCAACGAGGAAAAAGCCCCCAAAAAGTCAGTTTCTATGCTCCTCAAAGATGCAAGGTACCAAGTAGTATCCCAGCCCTGAGGAATAGGATAAACAAAAAACCGGTAAGAATAAAGAATCAAAATGAGAACCAGAGACAAAACCCAAAAAACACCTGGAACAACATCCCTTTCCCCCCTAAATCTACCCAGAAACTCACCTCCCATCCTTAAGCGACTTTTTCTGGTCTTTAACACAATAGCCATCAATGGTACCCAAACCCAGGACAGCCAAAAAAAGAAGAAAAGTAGAGGACTCAAATCAAACTTGTGCAAATATACATCAAAAAAAGTATGAAGCATCCCCACAAGCGACTTATAATTTGACACAAAAACAGGATTAGTCAATATAAAAAGAGCAAATGGGCTGTAAGCGTACTTCGCCCCCAGCAACATCACAACTACTAGGAGCAGTACCTGAAACACCCTACTCCTAAAAACCAATTTAGGAATCCCATCCCTAACCAGTAAAACGCCCACTCGAACCTGCTCCACTACACATAAAAACTCTAACATGGCCACACTCAACCATCAATCACAGTCAAACTTATGCCGCCAAACAAAACCTCATAGGAAACACAGGCAACCCAAATTAGTATGACAGTTAAAATTCACTCTCACCCCTAATATTTTTTCCCTTACAGTCATACAGTGTACTGTAGCATAAATAAGTAGACTAATTGTTTCTTTGTAATATTTGCCAATCGCTAGTATTAAAAGACATCCCTTTGGGTTTTAAGTAAAGCTCCTCAAAAGCTTCCCAAGCCTCCTGCTTCGTAACAGAGATCCGGGGATGAAGCTCAGCCGGGCTGGCACCGTAGAGGTGATGCCCCTGATTGGGAAGCCAGTTGTGGAAAACATTATACCGCGAGAGAAGATACCGTCCCCGGTTCAACGGATCCTCAGAGGCTAAAGCGAAGAGCAAGTCATCTCCCAGGAACTCCACCTTGAAGTCGCGGCAGGCATGCTCCGCCTTACCATTCTCATTCGGACAGCCCTCCGTGGAGTAGCTGAAAGATATCCCGAACTCCTCCGCCAGCCTGGCGAACTGTTCGGAGGGACGATCCGCCCGTGCCGCCCGAAACTGCAAACCGTTGTCGGAGTGGATTTCCCTTGGGACGCCGTACTCCTTCATCGCTTGGCGTAGTGCTTCCGCCGCGGCTTGGGAGCTTTCCTCAAAGGAAAGGGCGGTGGAGAGGCGGGCGTTAGTGCAGTCGTCAACGATTTCTATGCGGTAGACATCTTTGTGTAGATTTTCGCTCCAGAACTGGCAGAAATCTATGTCCCAGCAGGCGTTGGGCTCCCCTTCTCGCACCATTTGGAAGGGTTTGCGGCGCCTGTAGGGGTGGAAGTTCACCAGGCCCTCTTTCTGTAGTAGTCGGTGGATGGTTGTGTGGTGGAAGCAGTCCTGGGAGCCGATTAGGGCTTCTATTCTTCTTGAGCCCAGTTGGGGGTTTCCCTTCTTGATTTTGATTATCAGCTCCTGTTCCAATAATGTTCGGAAGATTTTTTGGGTAAGTTTTTTGTCTCTTATAAGCGCTTATTATAAGATATGGAAACAGATACTCCGTGTTTAATGAATAGCAGCCACCAATGGCCCCGGCTTCTCCGCTCAGTCTACAGAGTGGACAAGTTACGCCAGTTCTT
>JAHAWU010000165.1 GCA_018383815.1 Candidatus Jordarchaeia archaeon
TGCTTCCCTCAGAAAAAATATTAGAAATAACCTCCATGTGCGGACACCACTGCGTATCCCCCAACCTAGTCAAAAATTTAGTAGAGCAAGTAATAAAGAACAAAATAATCCCCGAGGAAGCGGCTGAAGAACTCTCTAAACCCTGCATCTGTGGTGTTTTTAACAAAGCAAGAGCAGCAAATCTGATAAGAAACATAATTTCACAAAAATAAAGAGTAGCTGGAAGCTTTTTTAGGCTCCCAATTTTTAGCCCAAGGTTTTTTCCAGTGGCGGTATTACCTGCTTTTTGCGAGACATCATACCCTTAATGTATACTGAGTTATCTTTTAGGACCGCATCGAAGGCCTTCTTGGTAACCGTTCCCTCCTTGTCTCCAACTACTAGGAGTTCTGTTCCCTCCTGTATAATGTCTGTGAGCATCATAAAAATCATGTCGTAGCCCTCCTGCTTTGCCATCCTCTCCATTTCGCCCAGTATATCCTTTTTCCTGCTCCTTGCTTCCTCTATGTCCACTATTTCGACTTGTCCTACGCCTACCTTTCTACCGCCAAAATTGTAGTCCTTGAAATCCGAATATATTATTTCCTTAGCACTCTTGCCCGCTAAGCTGGCTTTAGCCTTCTTCACCTCCACTCCGAATTTCAATGGATCCACACCCACCATTTTGGCCAGCTTCTCTGCCACCTTCTTGTCCCGTTCCGTGGAAGTGGGAGACTTGAAAACCACAGTGTCTGAAAGTATAGCGGCAAGCAGTATCCCTGCCATTTTTTTGTCCAGTTTTATTCCCTTCTCAAAATATTTCTCCGCAATTAAAGTTGAGGTTGAACCTACGGGTTCAGTGTGGAATAGGATGGGGTTTGCCAGTTTGAACTCTATGCGGTGATGATCCAAGACCTCAATTATTTCAGCCTTGTCAGCTCCATCAACCATCTGTCCCAACTCGTTATGATCCACTAGAATCAGCTTTTTTCCCGCAGCATTATCAAGCTGTTTTGGAGGTTCAACTCCAAAGTGTTTAAGAACAAACTCTGTCTCTGGATTAATCTCACCTGCTCTCGCAGCCACAGCTTCAGCATTCTCTCCCGTCAACCTTTTAAAATTCGAGTATGCAATCGCAGCACAAACAGAATCAGTATCCGGCGATTTATGACCAATAACATAAACTTCAGACATCCGAAATACCTCACACAGATTCTTAACCAAACTTTTCTACACATCAAACATATAAAACATTCGTCTAAACCCATTACACAATTCCATCAAATAAATCCAAATTTTAAAAAGGATAAACCTATATTTATAAAACTTTATGATTCTTTTAGACAACACTTGACAACTTTACAGTCACTGAAAAATATGCATTTTTGGGAATTTGGAGCCTACCCTTAGTTCACCAGCTACCTGTAAGGTCGAGTGATATAAATCATTTTTCCTGACAAGCCTACCAGAAAGGCAGAATAAAACTTTCAATAAAAATACAAACCTAATTATATTGTGTTCCAATCTTGCTGTAAAATGTTTATATACGAGTTGGAGGTAATATAAAACCACTAACATTTTGGCAGAGGTTGAAAAAATGTCTAGTGGAAGGAGGATTGTATTCACCCGTGACGCCACGGGGCTAGTCAGAGAAATCTCACTTATGGATGCAGTTGCCATAACATTTTCCTTCGTCATTGCCGGCGGCATAATGTTTCTATCCGTCCAGTCTCTATCGCCAGGATACTTCCCCGGAGCGAACCTACCATTATCATATGTGGGTGGCCTGCTTCTGATGCTGCCAATCGCAGTGGTTTACGCCGTGCTCGCTAGGGCGATGCCCAGAAGTGGCGGTGACTACGTCTACATTAGCAGAATTCTGGGGCCTGGATGGGGGTTCATCGCCTCTTGGGGTTCATGGATAATTACCATGTTCACTATAGGGGTTCTGTGTTTCCAGGCAGTCTCGTTCATAAGCCTCTTCACCATGTACTATGGTCTCTGGACTTGGGATCTAGGATTGCTGGGGTGGTCAATCCAGTTAACCGATCCCATTTGGGGGGTAATTTTCGGCATAGCCCTCATTTTCTTCTTCAGTGTGGTGCTAATGGCTAGTATGAGGGGCTCCCTTTGGTTGATACGCGTTCTCTTCATTCTACCCCTCTTGGCGGGTTTGGCAACAATCTGGGTTCTGGCAACCCATTCTCCACTTGATATGATATGGGCTTGGAACACCATTTTCGGCTGGGAGGGACAGAGCCTCTTTGGAATTCCCCTTGGAGCGTATGGAGACCTATTCCGCTTGGCTTACCAGAACTGGTGGTGGCTCTTCTCCCTTAGAGCTTCCTTCAACGGGCTTAGTGACACTCTGGGAGCAGTTATAGTGTCAATGTTTGCATTCTCAGGATACATGAGTCTCACTTACATAGGTGGTGAAGTTAGAGACACAAGGAGAACGTTTTTCTATGTTATGGTGATAGGACTCTTCTTCATATTCCTATTTTACGTGGGCATACTCTACCCCCTGCAAGCCAACTATGGCCCGTTTATTACAGCTTACAACTATCTCATATATATGAAGAGTAGCAACTTACTTTACTGGTGGCTGTGGGGAAGCCAGCTAAACCAGGGAAATCTTCAATACTGGGTTCAGTACGGGGCTTGGCTCTATCTAGGAAAACTTCCAGCACCCATACCGGCCAGTGTTCCCCTGTTTGCGGCTCCTCTAGCTGGACTGAGCTGGCTGGGTTTGTTCATAATTGTTGGAGGTACCCTATGGCTCGTTAACTATATTATGCCCGGGCTTCTGACAACTTCGAGATACATTTTTGCTTGGAGCTTCGATAGGCTGATGCCCACTAGGTTAAGCAAACTGAGTGAAAGAAGCAACACACCTGTAAATGCAATAGCTGTTTCAATGGCTATATCCATGGTGGGTGTGGCTCTAAGCTACTGGAGTGCGCTTCAACAGGCATTAAACATTATTTTTCTGGGAGTCATCGTCATAGCCCTTACTATCATAGCGGGACTAAGATTCTATGCTAGAAGAAGAGACTTGGCTGAGAGAACATATTATCCAAGGATTGGAAGAGTTCCAGTGCTTGGAATCTGCGGGGTTTTAGCATTTATAGCTCTCGTCCCACTTTTCCTAGCCGCACTTTCAACCTTTAACCTTGGCTCACTAATAATTGCTCTAATTGTGTATATAGTTGGAGCCGCTATTTACTTCACAATGAAGAGGCGAAACAAGAAAGCCGGAGTAGACATAGAAACAATATTCAAAGAAATACCACCCGAATAAACTCCTAAAAATAAAAATCATCCTTTTTCCCCTTTTTCTTCTAAGTTATCAATCCCCTTAAGTATTAAACGTTTTACATCGTTCCTAAAAGTTACAAAAAAATCATCAAGAAAATAAGAAAATCGAGAAAAACAAAATTTTATAGCATAAAAAAAGAAAAAAATTTTGAACGCAACAATTGTAATCACTTGTGTTCCTTCACAGCTATACTTATGCCCTTTAGAAAGTCTTCTGGCTCAACCATGGGGATTTCCCAGCCGGGTTTCCTGTAGGTCTCCTTAATCTTTTCTAAAAGTTTTTCTTCATCTGTGGCGTCTAAACCTATCAGCGACTTTTCCATGTCCCAAAGGTAAGCGTCTGGCCTAGCGTAAAAATCACCAGAAAACATTATGTCATCAATTTTTCCCGAACTATTCAGAAGCAAGTGGGTTACAATAAGCTTTCTTCCCTTATATCTGCTAAAGAGTAACTCCTGGTCTCCTCTTACTTTGGAGAATCTTTTCTTGCTGGAAACTTTGAAAGTATGTTCTGGTGAAGAAGCCATCGCCCTCCATTTCTGCCTTATCTTTTCTTCCTCCTCAGTCATCTCTCCCTCAACCAGCTTAACACCTATCTCCTGTTCAAAAGCCTCCACAAAGGCATCCCTCACCTCCTCCTTACTCGGAACACGCCCCGTTTCTGCCTCTACACTGGTTACCCACTCAGAAACACTCTTAGCCTTCTTATCCGAAAACTTTTCCGGAGGAATCTTAGCCACCTTGGAGAACAAATCCATGTCCGGCTCACCAATACTGAGAATAGTGTTGCCCAGAATAATTTCAAAAACCTGCGCAAAACCAAACCCCGTAATCTTCCTCTCACCCACCTTTACGTCTCCGATATGTTTATACCACGGTTCCTTCACTCCCAGCTTCTTGTAGGCTTCAACTATCACTTTTCCAAATTTTTGGAAGGCGGTGTCCATATCTGGGAAGAAATTATCATAGTATAGCAGACCCACTGCCATGCTGGCATTTTTATCTACGAATATTGTGCCGCCTCCAACTCCCAGCCTCCTTATTACCCGGACTCCATGTTCCTTACATTTTTCTAGGTCTACTTCGGTGTCTATGTCTTGGAAAAAGCCCAAGCTCACACCAGTTTCCTTAAAGCCTACAATGGACATTCCCATGGGACCATTTTTCTGCAATTCCACGGCGGGACCCCCGAGGGCCACTGTGTCTAGCATGTCACATTCTGGAAGAAAAAGAAGCCTCCACTCTTTAGCCAACTCTCCATCGACTCCCTTCCAAATTTTTTGTAGAAATTTCACTTTGGATTATATGTTAGGAGTAACATAATTTTTATGTTTAACTAGGGGGCAGACTTATGGACCTGTTTTCTATTGCTTCAAAAGGAGAGATTATAGAGCTTTTTTCAATTTGGAGCCTAAAAAAAGGTGTTTGGAGTAGGGGTGAATCTTGAGGTTTGCACGAATAGCAATATTTAATAAGCCAGTGGCATACTTAGGAAACATAAAAAAATAAAATTTCCTGTAAAATAATCCCAAAAACATAAAATCATAAATATTCTTAATATTGCAATCATAAACATAAAATTAAAGGAAAAGTACGCCCCTATTTATGGGAAAAGGATGTTTGAGAAATGAACCGGCCGAACTCAGAAAACAGTATGCGTAAAAATAAAAACCCGCTGTCTGCGGGGATGCTGGTAAAGCTTCGTTCTGGGTCAGAACATAATCACGCCGACTCCTTTTTCCAAACCGAAGAGGATAAACTTGCAAATGTCAACATTTTCAATAAAATACTCCAAGAGGTCTGCCAGACTTATCAAAAACAGGGGCACTTTTGCCAGTATGGATGCGTTTTTTGTATAAGTTATCCTGTTTTCCAGCGCCACAGACACGAAAATGAATTAGTTTCGGCTGATGTCACACCGTGGAACGAAACAAATGTTGTCAGCCTTCAATTAGTTATTCCTGATAGCGTAAGTTTGGCTGAAGTGTGTAGTCGAAAAGCCGCATTAATCATTTGTCCTGACGGATACGCTGGGGGAGGGGGAAACAATTACTCTAATCTTCCATACCGGCTAGGTTCACCGCATAATTTATGCATGAAGCCCGCATACCCCAAGCAAATATGCATTGCCAAAAAATCTTTTTCGTTTGCCTTAAGTGTGGTAAACTGGTCAGAATGTTTTATTTGGACTTTTGCTAATTTTACATTTCTGCTTATCGGGTTGGGGGTCGAAGGACAGAGAGCGCCAGAAGTTCTTGAGGGGGAGGTAAGGCTCAAGCCGTGGAGAACAGTCGCCTCTGGAGATCCAAGATACGCAGGCGCGGCCACGAGCCTAGGGTCAATGAACTTCTGCTCTCTCTGTCCTATTCTTGTTGGTGGTCTAGGAGGAGGGGTGGAGGCTTCGAGCAGTTGCACTGAAAAGTTTAAATCAACTAGTTAAATTTGAAGTTTTATTCTAGGCTGAATTTTGCTTCGCTGTATACGAATCTGGGGTTTTTCATTTTTCACTATGCGCTGAGTATGTGGGTGTTGTTTTGCAAAATGTTTCATGTTTGGTCTAGATGCGTTTTTTGTGTTTTGTGGCATTTTTTATTTAAATTTTTACGCGTTGTGGTTTTTGGTGGGTTTTATTGTAGGAGTCCGTTTTGTTTGTAGCGTTTGAGGGTTAGTGCTGCGTCTCTTGATATTTCTTCGTCTTTTAGGGCTTCTTTTAGTGGTTTTATGGCTTTTTTGTGCATTAGTTTCTTTTTGGCGTATAGGGCGAGTAGTCTGGCTGCGGCTTTGCGGGTGGTTTTGTTTTTGTCTTTTAAGAGTTTTACTGAGTTTTCTAGGACTGTTGGGTCGGTGAGGTTTTTGTTGGTGTAGATTATTAGCGCTTCTGCGGCGTTTTCTCTTACATGCTCGTTTCTGTCTTTGAGTAGTTTAGCTAGTAGCTTCAATGCTTTTTCGTCTGTGATTCCTTTTTGGGCGTATACTCCCAGAGCTATTGCGCAGTTCATTCTCACTCCTGCCTCTACATCAGTGAGTCCCTTAACAAGTTTATCTAGTATTTTTGCATCCAACATGTCTTGGTCGGCGTAGTTTAGGATTGCATATGATGCGTTTCTGCGTGTACTTCCATCCCTATCCTCCAATAGTCTAACCAGCTGGTCGAAGGCCTCTCTAATCAAAAATTTTTCCTCTGCAAAGAAGCCGATTATGATTGCGGCGTTTGCTCGGACTTTTTCGAACTTGCTATTAAGGAGTTTTACGAGAACTTCGCTGCCCAAGTCTCCTTTGTCTAAGAGTCCCAGTTGGGCATAATTGGCCAGGGCATAGGTTGCATTGGTGATAATGTCTCTTTCTCCCTCTTCCTTCAACATTTTTGTGAGGTAACCTATGGCGCTTTTAGTGTAGAGCTTATTTTGAGCGTACTTGCCCAGAGTCCAGGCAGCTGTGCTTCTTGCGGCTTTGTCTTCGTCGCTTAGAAACTTGGTCAGAAAAACTAGCACTTTCTTGTTAAACTCCCCTTTGGAAGCGTATTTAGCTGTTTCAAACAGGGCTTCGCGGCGCACCTTGTACTTTTTGTCTTGAAAACTCCCCAAAAGAGCTTCTACCTTTGCACTACTCATTACTACAACCTCATGTATGGATACAAACCTTTTCCTTCAGGAATAATGTGACATTGAACTACATTCTTAATATCTATATTGTAAAAAAGGATCCGCAACAATAATTTTCAAAAATGTTGTTCCAAAAACTAAAGCTATACATTTCTCATTTTCAAGAACTTTAATTTATATTCTTGCAAATATCTCCTGCATATTGACTACTGGGTGAAAAATTGTCGCTCTTTTTTATTCACTAAACTTATATATATCCCACATTCCGCACCCCCTTTAACATAAATATATTTTTTCATAGACTGTTCCCAGAAGTGCGAGAACCTTCCGGTGAACCTCCCTGAGGTTAAGCACCGCAATAATCCTCTCCTC
>JAHAWU010000166.1 GCA_018383815.1 Candidatus Jordarchaeia archaeon
AGAACTGGGGGAGAATCGGAGACGTGAAAATCTATGACCTCGCCCCCACCATACTGCACATGTTCAACGTTCCCGTGCCGAGGGATATGGACGGCAGGGTCCTAACCGAAATATTCCGTGAAGACTCAGAACCAGCTAAAAGACAAGTCCTATACCAGGATCTGGTAACTGAAAAAATCCTGATAAAGAAAAAAATCAAAGAATTAAAAAATCAAAAAAAGGTATGACCCTCATTAACTTCCAAGATTTGCAACTTTCCCAGAATAGGTAATGAGAATTGCTAGCTAACCTTTTCGCTTTAGTTTCTAAACACACACCGTTGCAGGTTCAGTAAGAACTTTAAAGGAATTTTCGGTTGGTGTCTTCGCTTCATTCACAGGGGGTTTTCTTGTAATATCTTGTGGGGAGTTAATGAAAGTTTTCGGCTTGGGAACTGATAAAATCTGAGTTTTTGCCTCAATTCAGACAGTTAGCGATGCGCAAGATGTTAAAGCGAATAAAATAATGACACTACCGAATTCTCGAAATTAAACTGAAATCAACTCAACATAAGTGGTGAAGAAATGCTCTAATGCCTCCCCATTTTAGGGTTTTAAGCTGAAAAAGAAGATTTATAGAGACTCCTTCTGAAGTTGAAATCGAAAAATTCTGCACCATCTAAATGTCTAAGAAGCGTTAAGGCTTAAAATTTTGAAGGGTGTAAAAATGACCGGTATGGAAATTATAGTTATTGGGAATGAGGTGTTAGCAGGAAGGGTTCAAGATACAAACAGCCACTATATCTGCAGTCAGGCAGCAGTACTGGGGATTGAAGTAAAACGTGTAACTATAATACCTGACGACTTGGAAATTATAACCTCAGTACTGAGAGAAGCAGTCAGCAGGAAACCTGACTTTGTAATAACAACTGGTGGTTTGGGTTCAACATACGATGATATGACGCTCAAAGCCCTTGCCAGTGCTGTAAACCGGCCTCTTGAAGTAAACCTGGAACTTCTTAAGGACTTGGAAAAGAAATTTGAACTCATATATCAGATGGGAAGAGCAAAACACAAAGAAATGACTAAGGAAAGGAAAAAATTGGCTTATGTACCCAAAGGCAGCCAGACATTCCTCAATCCCGTAGGACTAGCACCGGCAACAATGGTACAAATTGAAGAAACAAAAGTAATAAGCCTCCCCGGATTTCCTCAAGAAGTAAAAGCTCTTTTTGAAAAATATTTAGTATCCCTCCTTAAAGAAACTGTCAAAGAACAATATGTGGAAGAATGTATAACCACAGAGGTACTGATAGAATCGGATCTTTCACCCTTAATAGATCAAGTGAGGGAAAAACACCCACAAGTATGGATTAAAAGCCAGCCCCAAAGGGACCAAAAAATAACAGCCAAAATATACCTCTCAGCAAGAGGAAAAAATGCCGACGCCGCTGTCCAAACTGCGAAAAAAGAATTGGAAGAGAAAATAACCGAATACAAAGGAAAAGTAATCGGAAAAACCAACCAAAATAATCCCCTCCGGTAACCAAACAGCCTTAAAAAATATGTTACAAAACCCAAACTAAATCAGGACTTGCTTGTTTTAGAATCAGTAATTTACATGTGTCTTAAAGACATTCAAAATAGTGTTGCTCCTTCTACTAGGTTTGTTACACAAAGGCGTTGCTGGTACTCTTCCATCATCTATGACTTGCGAATGTGAGATAGGCAAGAACATGCTCCACTAACAAAATAACTCGACTCTATGGCCCTGTATACTGAAGGGAAGCTTTTAGTATTGTTAACTTGATCCTCGCGATTTTTTCCATATCTCTATGAATCTGAGTTAGGTTTTATTTGAAACTGAAATAATGATAGGTAACATCTTTGTTTGATGGAGTTCCCAAAAACATGATTTAACTTGTGTTATGGAATGCTTGTTTCCATAAAACTTAAATTGTTACTATGCCTTTAATTAGAATCAACTTCCCCATTGATACTTTTAATAATTTACAAACCGAGGATGATGTATGTGCCAAAGACTCGAAGAGAGAAGGAGAGGGAACTCTCCATTGTTATTCCTACCTATAATGAATCGGAGAATATAGGACCTTTAATATCTCAGATTGAAAAAGTCTTCAGAAACTATGGAATTGATGGTGAAATACTTGTAGTTGATGATAACAGTCCTGATGGTACGGCTGATGTGGTTCGGAAGTATATGGAGAAGTTTGATAACGTTCGATTATTGGAGCGGAAGGTAAAGAGTGGTTTAGGTTATGCTTATAAGGCGGGTTTTAAGGAGGTTGGTGGGAGGGTCATAATGGAGATGGACGCTGATTTTTCTCACGCCCCCCAGGATGTGCCCTACATTTTCCGGGAGTGTCTCAGTGGTTTTGATATTGTTGTCGGCTCGAGATATATACGCGATGGTAGGATTATTGGCTGGGACTTTGCTAGGAGAATGGTGAGCTTTGTGGCAAACATGTTGGTCAATATTTTGCTTAGGCTTGGAGTCAAAGATAATACTTCTGGTTTTCGGGCCTATAGAAGGGAAGCTCTGGAGGCGATTCTACCTCATGTTAGATGTGATAGTTATGATTTTCAGGTAGAAATGCTCCAGAGGGCTAAAGAACATAATCTAACGATAAAGGAGATACCTATTGTTTTTAGAGAAAGAGCTTATGGCAAATCCAAATTGGGAAGAAGGGAATTCTCATCTTTCATAAAAATGCTTCTAAAAGAAACCTTGCTCAAAAATTCTAAATCTTAATAATGGAAAAATTCCAGTATAAACTGAAGTGTAAAATAATTATGCATAATTATAATTGTCTGCAAGAATCAAAAATTGCTTCGATCAAATATGAACGATTTTGTTTCAAGCGTCACAGATTTTGTAAAAGGTGCTTGCAGTAGCTTTAAGAACAAATCTCTGCTTGGTAATCGGGATGAAGTGCAGAAAATATCCGCATGTTGACATTTTAATTCTTAATTTCAATGGTAAGTCTCTGTTAAAACGCTGCTTGGAATCAGTGGAAAAAACCGATTACCCTGATTTCGAAATATTTGTCATAGATAATGGGTCAACAGATGGATCAGTAGAGCTCGTTAGGGAACACTACCCATGGATAAAACTTATTGAAATGGGAAGTAACATAGGTTTGGCGGCGGCCTATAATCGGGTTATTAACAGTTTAACTTCGGAATTCTTCGCGCTTCTCAACAACGATGTTGAGGTCGATAGGTACTGGTTAAAAAATCTAGTGAATGTACTAGTGGAGGCAAATGACAATACAATGGTTACAACATGCAAAATCAAGTTTTTACATGACAAAAAAAGGATAAACTCTGCAGGAGGCAATTGTGACATTTATGGTGTTGGGTGGAACAGGGGAAACGGGGAGCTTGATAATGGACAGTATGACAAAATCGATGAGCCTTTTTACTCTACAGGCACAGTTATGCTGATAAGAAGGACTCTATGGGAAAAAGTGGGGGGCTTTGATGAACGATACCTCCTTTATGGTGAGGATTTAGATTGGTGCTGGAGAGCTAGACTTTTGGGATATAATATTAAGTATGTTCCTCAAAGCATCGTATATCATGAGTGGCAGGCGTCCCGCAGGTTTGTTCCTATAGTGTACCTCTTGGAGAGGAATTGGCTGTGCACTTTGCTCAAAAATTATTCTTTAAAAACTTTAATTTCCGTTTTGCCAAAATACTTAATGATAAAATCTTTAAAGTTTCTATGGCTGTTTTTGCGACGCAAGAGAAATGAAATGCTTGCGGTTCCCAGGGCACTCATTTGGAACCTTTTTAACTTGAAAGAGAGTTTAAAGAGGAGAAAAGAGGTTCAATCTACCAGAAAAGTCCACGACAGAGAAATACAGAAAAGAATGCTCAAAAAAAGCTTTGAAGTTTCACTCTGGTTAGAAACAGAAAAGCATCCTATTTTAAGAAACTACTGAATATCAAAAACCAAAAACACTAAAACCCTCCTCAAATATGTATTGAGTCTGATTTGTAAAGGTGTGAGCAATGAGTCTATGATTTGCGATGTTCTGATTTTTATATTTGTTTGCCTTAACTTTCATGGTTGGCGTGGTGCAGTTATTTTCCTTCAAAAGGGGAGGGTTTTTGGGATTGCGGAAAATGAGGCTTTGAGGGAGCATAAAAAAAGGGAGAATTCTCCGAGTAAAAGGGGCTTAAAAAAGCTTCAAGAGGGGAAAAACTCAACATTCAACAAACCAATAAAAGAATTTACACATAGCAAATTGTAGACTCATTGGGTATGAGCGGCGCCATTTGAAGAAACACAAACAAATAAGAGAAGAGGTTAAACATATTAAAAGGTGCAAAAACAAAAAAAATAAATATTTAAGCAATTTGAACTAGGGTTTTCAGATTAAGGTGTAGGAAGGTGGATAGGCCATTGAAGTAATGCGCGGCTTTCTGGAATTTGCTGAGAAGAGGGCTACTGGTATTTTAGTTGTGACTCTTATAGTTTATACTTTGGTATTTTCCTACTTTACCGTCCTTAAATATTACACTTTTGACACTTTTGCAGGCGACTTGGGAATTTTTGAACAAAGCTTGTGGTCAACCCTACAATACGGCTTCTTTCTTTATAACACTCCGGAATTGGGCGCTCACTTTAAAACACATTTCGATCCCATACTTTTATTGCTCCTCCCCGCCTACTCAGTTTATCCTAGTCCTTTGACTCTTCTGGTTTTGCAGTCCTTCTTTATTTCTTTGGGGGCGGTTCCCATTTTTTACTTTGCGGCAGATACTTTTAGGAGTAGAAATGTGGCGCTACTTTTTGTAACGTTATATTTGTTGTATCCGCCTCTTCAGGGTGTTAATTGGTACGATTTTCACCCCGAATGTCTTGTGCCCTTCTTTCTAGGGGCCGCCTTTTATTTATTCAGAAAAAGAAGATATTTCTCCTTTTTTCTCTTGATAGTTTTAGGAATGATGTGTAAAGAAACTGTTACTCTCATAGTATTTTTTATGGGACTATATGGACTCTGGATAAACCGAAGAAAAATACTAGCCTACTCAGTACTCGCACCAAAAGAATTAGTTAGAGATGGTGGCATCGTTTTCTCGATACTAACTTTGGGTATGAGTGCTTTATGGTACTTATTGGCTAGCAAAATTATTGAGTCATATAGTGTAACTGGTCAAGCATATTATTTTTTTTGGGGATATTTAGGGGTAGGCCTGCTGGGAATAATAAGAAACATTATTTTAAATCCATTCTATGCTCTCCAGCTAGCATTTACTCCCTTCCAAGCTAAAACTTTCTATTTATTGGTGCTATTTGCCCCCCTCGCATTTCTATCATTCATGAACCCACCTTCCCTTTTGATAGCAACTCCCTGGCTAACAGCATCTATGTTGTCCCTCATTCCAAATTACTACTTGCCCGTGGGCACACAATATCCCGCCCTTATCATACCTTTTATTTTTGCATCGGCAATTTACGGAGCTAAAAATATAGAATCGATTATCAAAACTTTAACACAGAAAATAACCAAAAATAGATTCACAAAGAGTGTCCTACTGAATAATCGAAGGCGTCTTCTCCTCAAAACAATTACGCTGCCCAAAAATTCTCTTAAAATAACTTTTATAATGCTATTGATTGTGGGGCTATCCTGTGGAGTAGCATGGACCCCTCTAAGGTTAGCTAAAGAAATAACACCTCACGATAGGATACTGGAATCAGTTGTGCGACTTATTCCCCCCTACTTTCTTGTCTCTACCCAGAATGATATTTTTCCCCATCTTTCCCACAATCTAAACGCCTATCCCGTATACTATCCAGAAATAGAATTTGAGTATATTCTAGTGGACACAACAACAGTTTGGTACTATGTAGAACCCCTTAACTATGGAAACTGGCCAAACCCGCCAAAATCATTCAGCTCTGTCGTACCAAAACTTCTTGAGAGCAAAGAATACGGTTTAATAGTCGCGATTGACGGCATAATGCTTCTTAAAAGGGGATACAATGGAACACCTCTACTTAACATCACATTCTTCCAATATAGATAATTGAATTTGAGTTTGACACTTATCCGCGTTGCCACTAAATAGACCTAAATAGGATTCACACGCTAATGATGCAGTACAGCAAAAATTTCAAGCTTGAATAGTGAATAGAAATATCTCAATTAACCTAAATGCGGCGTAGCGGTATGAGGCCCGCGATGTGGCTGAGCTTGGAGCCAAGAGAATAATATATAACAAAACGGTGCTGGGGTGCTGTGTTGTACAATTTTCATTTTTTCAATTTCTTTATATATTCTAATGAATTTTTTATAATTTTACATTGTTAATTTGAAAAATTTTCAACAACCTAATAAACCTACTTAAAAAAGTAAAATTATGCAACACAGCATGCTGGGGAAAATATTTTAAAGATGCTCTACTAGCAACTTATATAAGTTCAACGATTAAAAATCATATTTCAGAACAACCCTGGAGGATCATTGGGTTTAATTGTTGGATGAAGATTCTAGTATTTTAAGCCATTGACCTGCAATGTTTTTCACATCGAATTCGACGGCTCTTGACCTGCATTTCTTCCGCATCTCTTCGGGGTACCCGTTCTGCCAAATGTTTATTGCGCTTTCTACCATCTCTCTATCTTGTTTTACTAACCAGCCAGTTTGTCCATCGATAACAGTCTCTCCTGGCCCTTGATATGCGAATGTTAGAACAGGAGTTCCACACGCCATACTTTCAACAGGTACGTATCCAAATTCCTCATTTGTAAAGGGGAAGGCTGTGAACAGAGCATTGGAATACAATTCTACAAGCTCTTCGTCTGATACACGCCCTAGAATTTTAATGTTTCTGTGGTGTAGCAATTCCCTCGGAACATAGGAAAATTTGCTTCCAAAGGCCTTAATCTTTATATTAGCATCGGCCAGTTTTTTAATCGTGGAAAACTTGGTTTCTTTTCCAAAATATGTTAGGACGTAGTCCTCGCAAGAGCTGCCACATTTTGGCTTAAACTTTTTACAATCAATGGGAACATAAATGACCCTATCAATTTTTAAACCAAATCTCTGATACATATCTGCACAATATCTTGAATGAGTAACAATAATTTTCGACAACCTTGAACCATTTCTTATAATCCTTTTATCTCCATAGATGAATAATGGTTTTGCAAACTTATAGGCAAACCTATAATACCATGCCAATTCATCCTTAATGTTATCAAGAGCGCGG
>JAHAWU010000168.1 GCA_018383815.1 Candidatus Jordarchaeia archaeon
AGAGGGCGGTAATAGAAGCAATAAATAAGAGTGGGTATGGTATAGTCAGGCAAGAAAGGACCGTAAAAACCATTGATTCCACTAAAAAAACATATCTACACATTTTCCTCAAAACACCACAAGGCTACGAAACCGAAATTGTAATACACCCCTTAGAAGATATCAATCTTAGGGAAAAATGTGAAATATTTGGAGATGATTTAAAGGGATTAAAACTAAAAGCATTAGAAGAAATAATGAGAAATGACCCTTTAAAAAAATTCATCCCTCATTAAAATGTAAGAACTCATATTTTAGACCAAGTTTTGGGAGGATTCTAGTTGAAAGCAGTCATTTTAGCTGCCGGCGAAGGGACAAGATTGAGGCCCCTTACAATTACTCGCCCCAAACATGTGCTTCCAATAGCAGGAAAGCCACTCCTAGAACACACCCTAGAAGCGTTAAAAAAGGCGGGTATTAGTGAGGTACTTATTGTTGTGGGATACCTTAAAGAAAAAATATTTGAAACTCTCGGGGAGGGTGAAAAATTTGGAATTAGGATATCATACATAGTACAGCCGGAGGTTTTGGGCACAGCTCATGCAACAGGATTGGCAGAAAAATTCGTAGAAAAAGAACCTTTTATGCTAATTAACGGCGATGTAATAACCAAAGAAACAACATATCAGGAATTGAAAAAAAAGTTCGAAAAGGAAAAGCCGGACGCTATTATTGCTGTAACTCAGGTTCCCAACCCCTCCAAATATGGAATAGTCCAAACAGAAGGGAATCGGGTAAAGAGAATCATTGAGAAGCCCATTCAGACAACGCCATCAGACAATGTAAATGCGGGCATATACCTGTTTAGTCCTGTGATTTTTGAAGCAATTAAACAAACAGAAAAGTCCCAGAGGGGGGAATATGAAATAACTGATTCCATCCAGATTCTCATCAACCAGGGGAAAACTGTGCTTGTGTATAAGATAACTACCTATTGGTTCGATATAGGCCATCCTTGGGATCTCCTGGACGCAAATACAATCCTCATCAAAGACGCGGAGCCCAAAATAGAGGGAGAAATAGAGGATAGAGTAACGATAATTCCGCCTGTACACATTGGTAAAAACACAATTATTAGGTCAGGAACCTACATAAGAGGACCAGTACATATTGGTGAGGATTGTGACATCGGACCCAATAGTTATATCAGGGAGTGTACAACTGTGGGGAACAGGTGCCATGTAGGAAACGCTTGTGAAATTAAAAACACCATTATTTTGGATGGAACTAAGGTGGCGCACCTATCCTATGTTGGGGACAGCATAATAGGGGAGAATGTTAATTTGGGTGCAGGGACAATCACAGCAAATCTCAGATTGGATGAAAAATGCATTGTGATACCTGTGAAGGGGGAAAAGGTGGACACAGGGAGGAGAAAACTGGGGGCAATGATAGGGGACAATGTAAAAACAGGTATAGGGACCACAATAATGCCGGGGGTCAAAATAGGTCCCAACAGTCTTATAGGACCCAACATAAACCTATTCGAAGATGTCCCCGAAAACTCATTGGTCGTACAAAAACAAGTTTTGGAATTCAAAAAAATTGACCCAGAAAAGACCTCTGGAGAATAAAACGTTAAAACATTATAAATGCGAAAAGCGGTAAGGGAAGGAATGTAATAAATGGTTTTTAGATATACGAAAAATTTCAAAAGCTTGGGGCAATTTCTGTAGTCAGCGAAGAGTCAGTAGAATCAAAAATCGAAGTTGATCACAAATAATTTGAGGGCTTTTACAAGTTTTTAGTGGCTTAAAGAGGGCTAGGTGTTTACTTGAGGAGAGATATTCCAGAGGTTAACTCTATTAAAAAAGATTTGAGAAAGGTGGACATTAGATTTGCTCTAGCCTTTCCCAGTGGGTACCAGGTTGCAATGTCCTGTTATGGTTTTCATACTCTTTATGCTATGTTAAATGCTCGCCCAGATGTTGCCTGTGAAAGAGTGATTAATTCAGGAAACCAACCACCCTATTCACTTGAATCAAGGCAACAACTAAGAGATTTTGATGTTGTGGGTTTTTCGCTCCAATTTGAGACAGATTACACAAATGTTTTAAGGATGATTTCAAATGCAGGCATCCCCATCCGCTCTATTGATCGTAAAGCTAATCATCCATTAATAGTTGCCGGCGGCCCTTGCGTTTCGGAAAACCCCGAACCACTATCGGAATATATTGATCTTTTTGTGGTGGGCGATGCTGAACCAGTACTTGACGATTTACTAGATACTTATCTTGAGGGGAATCTTTCTAGACAAAATCTTGAGACACTCTCTGAGCTACCGGGCATTTATGTGCCCCGATATTCTGAGGAGCCTGTAAAAAGGGTTTGGTGCAAGAGTCTCGAGGAGGCCTATCGGCCTACAATGCAAGTTATTCCCCAGGTGGAGGAGGATAGCCCTTTTATGCCGGTTTTTGGCAAGTCCCTTCTCTTAGAAATTTCTAGGGGCTGCGAGTGGGGGTGTAGATTTTGCTTGATAGGCTTTACAGGTAGACCTATGCGAAACCTCAATATGAAAACTGCACTTTCAACCATAGAGGAGGGGGTTGAACGTTCAGGAGTTAAGAAAGTCACACTTATAGCTCCCTCCCTTTCGGGATACAGGGATTTGGTTGACCTCTGCTGGAGTATTGTCAATAGTGGTTTAGAGATTTCAGTATCGAGTCTTCGTGTGGATTGTATTTCTGATGAGTTGTTGGAGGCACTAGCCAAGGGAGGCCAGAGAACTGCAACACTGGCGCCAGAGGCGGGAACCGATAGGTTAAGAACTGTACTAAACAAAGGTTTCAGTGATGACGAGATTTTTTCTGCGGCGGAGGCAATCCAACATAAACTTCAAAACCTTAAGATGTATTTCATTCTGGGTTTACCGACAGAAACATCTGCTGACTTGGAGGGCATTGTGGATTTGGCTAGCCACATCGGGTCTCTGGGATTCCCCTCCCGAGGCGTTAGATTAAGCATTAATCCCTTCGTGCCCAAGCCCCACACACCCTTCATGTGGGAGGCCCAACCTTCAATAGAATACATTCGAAAGTCTACAAATCTTATTTCCTCAAAGTTAAAGGGAAATCCGAGAATCAGTGTAGAGGAATTTGATCCTAGATGGGGGGCCATAGAAGCGCTTCTTTCCCTTGGCGGCGCCGATGTCGGGAAAGCTATAGAGTTGTCTTCGCTTTATGGGGGGAGTTTAGGGGCATGGAGGCGAGCTCTAAACGAAACTAGAATTTCCGTTAAGGATATTGTTAACCGTGAGAGGGATCCTGAGGCATTCTATCCTTGGGATAAAGTGGATGTGGGAGTTTCCAAGACTTTTCTTTTGAGAGAAAGGGAAAATGCCTACAAAGAAATAATAACTCCAAGTTGCAGTATCAAATGTTCCAAATGTGGATTGAACTGTAACTAGCGGTACAAAACATTTTTTATAGGGATAAATGGAAATTTGATTGGGTAACTAGAATGGAAATAGACAAGAAAAAATTCCGTGAGGAATACCCCCATCTGTACGAGGAACTGGAGTCCGGTGAAGCAAAAACACCCATACACGGGGTAAGAAGTATTGATGCCTATGATGTGGATGTGATACGGGTGATAAGAAGATGCGACAATGAGGAACAGGTCCTTGAAATAATCAATTACATGCTAAAAAGAGGGGAGCTTTCCCAAGAATACGCGGACACTCTAGTAAAGCAACTTAAAGAAAAGGGATTAAGGTCATTTGGAAGCAAGGTAACCTGGGGTTATTTCGAAAGGGAATATAGATAAAGGTTGAAGGAATGGAAAAGGAGAGAATTCTTATACATAGTTAGCCTATACCATTTAGCATCTGTAAGACCTAATTTTTGGTAAGCTTAGTTAAAATTTATGTAAACTAAAATTTAAGGAGCATGTGGGCACCTTAGCTTTTTTAGATTCGTGTTACTTTTTGATGCTACGATAAAGTTATTTAGGTGGTAGAACCAATTTGCTTCAAGGTGTGGAAGATGTTAGTGGGAATAGTAGGCAAGCCTAATTCTGGTAAAACAACTTTTCTTAACGCCGCTTGCCTAACAGAGTATAAAGTCGCAGATTACCCGTTCACAACCATTAACGCCCAACAGGGCACAGGCTATGTTAGAATAAATTGTGTATGTAAAGAACTCGGAGTTAAGGATAACCCCAAAAACTCTATATGCATGGATGGTGTGCGCTACGTTCCAATAAATCTCCTTGATGTTGCTGGACTGGTGCCTGACGCTTGGCAGGGACGCGGGTTGGGAAATCAGTTTTTAGATGACCTTCGTAGGGCTGACGCTTTAATTCATGTGGTTGACGCCTCAGGATCCACAGACCTCGAGGGGAAACCAGTTGAGCCTGGAAAGGGAGATCCCGTAAAGGACGTAGAATTTCTGGAGAGAGAGATTGCAATGTGGTTTAAGCAAATCATAATGCGTGAATGGCCAAAAACAACTAGGGAGGTGGAAGTAGCTAAAGGGAAGCTTGAGGATCTCCTAATAGATAGGTTGTCTGGGTTGGCAATAAAGAAAGCACACATTAAAAAAGCTCTACAGGATTCGAAATTGGCTCCAGATAAACCCAAGTCTTGGAGCGAAGATGATTTGTATAATTTTGCTAGAAGTCTGCAAAAAGCTTCAAAACCAATGCTAATCTGCGCAAACAAAATCGATCGAAAAACTTCAGCGCCAAACTTGGAAAAACTTAAGCAAAAAGGGGTAGTGGTACCTGCAAGCGCACTTGCCGAGTTTATGCTCAGAAAACTGGCCGAGGAAGGCGCAATTGAGTACAAAGCCGGCGACTCTGAATTCAAAATCTTAAAACCTGAAAAGATACCAGAGAAACAGAGACCCGTTTTGGAAAAAATACGCGAAGAAATATTAGAGAAGTATGGTTCCACGGGAGTGCAGGAAGCTCTTAACCAAACAGTTTTCGGAGTCCTTAACATGATTGCAGTCTATCCAGTAGAAGACGCAAACAAGTATACCGATCATGATGGAAACGTTCTTCCTGATGTTTACCTAGTGCCAAAGGGTACAACAGCAAGAGAGTTGGCGTACACAATACATACAGACCTCGGGGAAACCTTCATACATGCAATCGATGCTAGAACAAAGCAAAGACTCGCAGAAAATGCAGAACTAAAAGACAGAGACATAATAAAAATAGTGGCTGCGAGGGGGCAGAAATAATATGAACATACTACAGTATCTTTTTTAAGCAAATAAAAGGTGGAGAGGATATGCTATGACCCCAAAGACAAAATGTTCGAAGTGTGGTGGGACTGGGAAAATATTGTGCAACACGTGTGGTGGGCGCGGCGTAACTGATCCCTACACGAAGATCATATGCAAAACCTGCTGGGGCACTGGCAAAGTTGTCTGCCCTGTTTGTAAGGGAGAAGGTTAAAATCATCATGCAAAAGTGGGAATAGTGTGAAAAGAGTAGGGGTATTTCCTTCTAAAAGGTTTTCCTCTAAATATGCGGGTGATAAGCTCATAGAGGTATTAGTTTTTAATATAAAGGTTTACAAAAAGTTTTAATTCTAAAGTGAATCCATGGCTAAACGAATAAAGAAAAAAGGGTCGAATGAAATTGACTAAGATAGTTGTTATTGGAGCGGGAGCTGCTGGTGCAACGGCTGCACTTTGGGCTAAAAAAACGGATAGAAAGTGTGAGGTTGTTCTAATAAATCGTGAACCTTATCCAGAATATTCTAGATGTGGCTTGCCTTACACCATTTCAAAAATTATACCCGACTTCTCTAACTTAATAGAGCATGAACCGTCATGGTATGAGAATTTTGTAAAAATAGATCTTAGACTGGAAACAGAAGTAATCGATGTTGATTCAAAAGCCAAGACAGTGAAAATAAAAAATCTAAAAACCGGCCAAGAAGAAACTATTAGCTACGACAAACTAGTTATAGCTACCGGTTCCTATCCTGTAGCTCCTCCCATCGAAGGCGCAAAGGAAAAGAAGGGAGTGTATTTCCTCAGAACGCTAAAGGACGCAATGGACATAGAAGCCGCAGCGCAAAAAGCAAAGAATGCAGTAGTAATAGGAGCGGGACTCATTGGCGTAGAAGCCGCAGAAAACCTTGTGGAAAAAGGACTGAAGGTAGCCATCGTTGAATTCTTGCCCAGTCTCCTGCCACTAATGATTGACCCAGATATGGCGGATCTGGTAGAAGAGGAAATGAAGAAACATGGAATAGAAGTATACACCAATACGGCGGCGAAAGCGGTAATAGGCGGAGAAAAAGTGGAAAAAGTGCTTGTTGAATGCCGGGAAACCAAAGAAACCAAAGAGTTACCAGCAGACCTTGTACTAATAGGCGCTGGCGTGAGGCCCTATACTGAGATAGCCCAAAAGGCAGGAGTGCAACTGGGCACCACTAAATACATTAAAGTGAATGAGAAGTGCGAAACCAACATTCCAGACATCTATAGTGCAGGCGATTGTACAGAATACCCTGACTTTGTAACAGGAGAACCCACGCCTCAAGGAATGGGCACAATCGCCGTAAGGATGGGCAAGGTTTGCGGTATTAACGCTGCGGGCGGCGAAGCCAAGATGCCTAAGGGTGTACTTTTGACGAGGATTACAAAGATTTTTGACCTTCAGGTTGCTGCTGTTGGCCCCACATTAGCGCAACTAGAAAGGGCGGGAATCAAACCAGTTATTGGTAAGATTACTGGTTCTTCGAAGCCGGGATATTTCCCCGGCGGTAAGTTGATAAGAATAAAAATTTTCTCTGATGAAAATGGCAGGATTCTTGGAGCTCAAATTGTGGGTTATGAGGATGTGCACCAAAAAATTAACGTAATTGCTGCTGCCATGCAATCGGGAATGACGGTATACGACCTTGAATGGCTAGAAACATGTTACGCGCCGGCAAGCTGTCCGACTTGGGATGTTCTAACTCTTGTAGCAGAACCCGTAATTAAGAAGATTGAAAAGAAAAAGTAACTAGCTCCCCTTTTTCTTTATTACCATTTTTATTTTTCTCTTTCAAAAAAGGCTACTTCTTGGATAAACTTTAAATGTGTATGTTTCTACACTTCACTAGGTAATAATAAAGGAGGATTTCAAGAATGCCAGGTTCTCATGGTAGTCTAACAAAAGCGGGAAAGGTGCGTAG
>JAHAWU010000169.1 GCA_018383815.1 Candidatus Jordarchaeia archaeon
AAACCAGTTTACCACATTCATAGGTGGTTTGCGCGGAGGGTGGGCAGCACCTTCAGAGCACTCCTTCTTGGAACATTTCTTAAAGACGACCCCATGAAACATTATTATCAAAGGGTTGAGCTTAAAAATGGAGATGGACGACCGCCCATAGTCTTGGATCCATTTATGGGTGGAGGCACCACCATACTGGAAGGGCATAGGTTAGGTTGCCGCATGATTGGTGTGGATATTAATCCCCTGGCTTGGTTCATAACAAAGAGGGAACTTGACCCAGTGGATAAGCAAAGGGTGGAGGAGGAATTCAGCAGAATAGAGGGCGCAGTGAAAAGCAGGATTCTTTCACTTTACAAAACATGGTGCAAGAAGGGGCACGAAGCCGATGCTATGTACATTTTTTGGGTCAAGAAGTTGAAGTGCGAGAACTGTGATGGAGAAGTTTTGCTGCACAAAAATTTCGTTTTAGCCAAGCCGAGGGGAAAATGGGTTTACCTGTGCCCAAAATGTGGAGAAATTTTTAGAGGTGAGCTGGGCCTAGAGTCTCTCCAGTGTCCCAAGTGTTCTTTCGTTTTTAATCCCTTCTTGGGATTCTCTGCAGGTAGAAAGTACTTGTGTCCAAACTGCAATTTTAGAGGAGAAACATTGAACGCAGTACGAAGAAGGGGAAGCGAACCTCTGGAGCATGAAATGTTCGCCATAGAATACTATTGTGCCCAGTGCGGTAGAGACTACAAGAAGCCTAGTGCTGAGGACTTCAAGCTCTACCAGCGGGCTAGGGAAGAGTTTGAAGGGATGAGGGGTGAACTTCTCGGAGTTTTGGTTCCAGAACAGGAGATTCCCGACGGTTATAGTACCAGTCAGATGAAGAAATTTAACTACAGATACTGGTTTCAAATGTTTAATGAGAGGCAACTTTATTGCCTCAGCCTCATCCTGCGCGAAATCCTAAAAATTAAGGAAGAGGGAGTAAGAGAGTTTTTCTTAGCTACCTTTTCCGATTGTTTGAATGCCAACAACATGTTCACAGTTTACAATGCGGCGTGTTTAAAGCTGGAGCCACTTTTTGGGGGCGGCTACTTCTGGCCGCGCATGACTCCGGTGGAGGGAAACGTTTGGGGCACAAGGTACGGTAGAGGCACCTTCACCGGATATTACAGGAAGGGACTAAAGGCTCTAGACTACCAGCAGCAACCCTACGAACTGAAACTCTGCACTTTGAAAAATGGGGCAAAAAGGGAGTGGAAAAAGTTTTTCGTGGAAGAAGATAAAATCAGAGGAGTTTTTGCTTCCCGCTTCGAAGAACTATACTGGGATAAGAATGTTCTACTCAAATGCGCTTCTGCAATGGATTTGAGCTTTATTCCTGACGGAGCCGTGGACGCAGTTTTTACTGACCCTCCCTACTATGATAATATTATGTACAGTGAATTATCGGACTTCTTCTATGTTTGGCTGAGGCTTGGCTTAAAGGACAAGCACCCTGAGGCTTTTGGCTCCCCACACACACTTAGGGAGGGAGAAATTGTTGTCAATGAAGCTCAGGGTAAGCGAAACGAGTTCTACGTGTGGGGCTTAACCCAAGTTTTTAGAGAAGCTTTTAGGGTTCTGAGGGATGAGGGATTATTGGTTTTTGTTTTCCAGTACCGCAGGGCAACTGCTTGGGCCGCCCTTCTTCAAGCACTAACTAAATCTGGTTTCCAAGTGGTTGCAGTTTACCCCACCTATGGCGAAACACCCAGTGGAGTGAGAAGGCACCGCATAAACTATGATGCAATCCTAGTATGCAAAAAAGTTTTAGAGAAAGAGCAAAAGCAGACCAGTTGGACAACTTTCTGGAAAAATTTAACCTGCGCAATAGACTCTGGAATTATGGAGGCTGTTAATCAGCATCCAGATTTGGGCTTGGAGGACGCATTCATAATTGGTATGGGCAAGGCACTGGAAGTTTACACCCAGACAGGTAGAGACATAGTTAGAGAGGGAAAAATAGTGGATGCTTTTGAAGTTCCCCTAGAGGAGGTGGAAAATATTGTGTTTGAATCGTTTCTATCACGTGTGGTTGAGAGGGCCCCCAAAGTTGACCAGGTATCAAAGATTTACGCCGCCATTTTTGCAAAGAAGGAAAAGATTAGCACAGACATCATAGGCAAACTTTCCCACTTGAAAAAAGTGTTGGAGGAAGAAAAACTGGTTCAAAAAATTAAAAACAGCAGTAAGATGATCATCTCATCCCCCCTTTCTAGAAGGGAACTTGTTGAGGAAAAGATTAAGAAGGGTCTTCCCCTGACCTATGTTGACGCGGCACACCTACTTTGGGTGGCCCACCAAAAAAATGAGACAATCGCAAAAATTTTTGAAGCTGTAACCCGCATTGGAATAAGTAGGGAAAGGTTGAAGCAATACATTAGACTTCTAGGGGAAAGAACTGGCAACAGGACTTGGAAGGAGATAGAGGGCAAGCTTCGACACATTCCTGAAAATTTCCACGTTTCTCACAGTAGTGGTTAACTATGGACCAAAGGAGTTCGAGATTTGAAATACTATATGTTCCGGTCCCCAATCTTTTAGTTTTTGTATATTTTAATTTTTGCAACTTTACATTGTTAATTTGAAAATTTTTCAGAATTATCTGCGATGAATTGAAAAAAGTAAAATTGTGCTGCTGGCGTAGCTGTAGTAACCTTTATAAGCTCTTAACAATTGTCAAATTATCAATGATGCTGCCAGAAAAATGAAAACAAGTTTCTGGAAAGAAGTAGGTTCAAATAATAAAAATTTTGAAAATGGAATTGGGGTGCTAAAAAAATGAGAAGGGTCTATATGGATCATGCTGCAACAACCTACGTTGATCCAAGAGTGGTGCAGGCGATGCTTCCCTATTTCACGGAGTATTTTGGGAACGCTTCCAGTTTACACTCTTTTGGTAGGGAGGCTAAAGAAGCTCTAGAAAATTCTCGGGAAATTGTCGCTAAAGCTTTGGGAGCCAGCCCCGATGAAATCTTTTTCACCTCAGGGGGAACCGAATCCGACAACTTAGCAATTAAGGGTGTCATGTATGCAAATAGGAGTAAGAACCACATAATTACCAGTATCATAGAGCACCACGCGGTGCTGGAAACTTGTAACAATCTGCAGGAAATGGGGTTTAATGTTACCTACCTACCGGTGGATAGGCATGGTTTGGTCAGCTTAAGCCAACTGGAAGATTCCCTCACAGAAAAAACTGGGCTTGTTACAATTATGCATGCTAATAATGAGATTGGAACCATAGAACCCATAAAAGAAATAGGGAAAATAACCGGGGAGCATGGTGTATATTTGCACACTGATGCGGTTCAAAGCTTTGGAAAAATACCCACCAATGTGGATGACTTAAATGTGGATTTGCTTTCAATCTCTGGCCACAAAATATACGGCCCGAAGGGGGTTGGAGTTCTCTATATTAGGGAGGGAGTGAAAATAGAGCCAGTACAGCATGGGGGTGGACATGAGAGGGGAATGAGGTCCGGAACAGAGAATGTGCCCGGCATTGTGGGTTTGGCTAAAGCGGTGGAAATTTCCCAGGCAGAGATGAAGAAGGAGTCTGAGCGTCTGGTCAACCTCAGAGACAAATTGATTGAAGGAGTTTTGGAAATTGATGATTCCTGGCTTAATGGTCATCCATCAAGGCGTTTGCCTAACAACTGTAACTTTAGTTTTGAGCGGGTGGAGGGAGAATCCCTAATACTGCGTTTGGACGCCAAGGGTGTAGCTGCTTCCACTGGCTCAGCATGCTCCTCTGGTTCCGGAGCACCTTCACATGTACTCACCTCTATCGGCTTAACACCAGAACAGGCCAATGGTTCACTCAGATTGACCCTGGGCAAATGTAACACAGAAGAGGATGTTGACTATGTTTTGGAAGTTCTGCCCGAAACAGTTTCGGAACTGAGGAAACTGTCTGCAGTGTGAAGTGGTAGACATGTATAGTAAGAAGGTTATGGATCACTTTGCAAATCCCAGAAATGTGGGAGAAATCGAGTCTCCCGATGGGGTCGGCTCAGTTGGAAATCCAGCAGACGGAGACCTTGTCACCATTTACATCAAAATAGAGAAAAATGTCATAAAGGACATCCGGTTCAAAGTCAAAGGATGCCCAGCAGCAATTGCATCTGCCAGTATGACCACAGAACTGGCGAAGGGAAAAACACTGGAAGAAGGCCTCAAAATCACCAGGGAAGACGTGGCCAGAGAGTTGGACGGTCTACCAGAAAAAAAGAATGAATGTTCAAATCTAGGAGCCGCCGCACTACACGCCGCAATCAAAAACTACCTCAACAAACAGAAATAACTATGAGTCCATCACTATTTTTTGAAATTACTGGGCTTACCTTTGCACCCAAACGACAAAACCAGTCTTGGTCAAAACTTTTTGCAAACAAAGATCATAGGAAGCCTTCAGCGCATTTAGCCCAATCAACCGCCAATTGTAGAATTGCCGTGTCTTGCCCAGGAGAGGGAATACCGTTTTTATAGCTTTTGTGATTTGGAGCCACATGTTAGGAATGAGATCAGAACATTCTGCATAACTTGCTCTGGTTTTGCGCAAAGTATATTTATTGCATGATATAAACTTATTATAACAGGTTTTTGGAGGAGATAGGTGTTTGTCTCGTCTTGATGAGATTCGCGACTGGTGGAAGCCAGACGTAATTTCTCCAGAGAAGGTTAAAAAGTTCCTAGACATGTACCCAATTTATAAGAATGATGTGGATTGTCCTGCTTTCAAGAGTCAGAAGGAGATTAAGGAGATTCAGAACAAGAACCTGCGGGGTCAACTGGAGCTCTGCCAGCAGTATAGCCCCTACTACAGCAAATTGTTCAAAGAGAAAAACATTGACATCTCCAAGATTAAAACCGTAGACGACCTGGAGAAACTCCCCCTCACAACAAAAATGGACTATATGAAGGCCCCCGACTCCTTTAAGCTTCGCCTAGCAGGTGTTCCAGGCAGACAGATTTTCGAACTCATCGACTGGAACATTACCATGACTACGGGTACCACATATGGCTTTCCAACAGTTTTCTGGAACACAACCCACGATGAATACGCCCTGCTACAGTTCCTTATCCGAAGCAGCAAAATCAGCTGGGGCACTCCCGACGACAGAATCTTCAACTGTTTCCCCTTCGGCCCCGTTCCCCACATCGGCTACCTGCGAGCCATAACCGCACCCCTAGCTATCGGAGCCTCCGTGTGCGCCGGCCATACCGGCATGGCCTATCCCACCTTTCCTGTACTTAGAAGGATGGATGAAGCCATAGCCATTGCTGAGAACCACAAATGCACAATAATTATGGGAATCGCAAGCTACATTCGCAGAATGATTATGCGCGCCGAAGAACTAGAAGCAGACTTCTCCAACATACGCGCAATCCACGCTCTGGGCGAGCCCTGCCCAATGGGTATGCGCGAAGATATGCGTAAGAGGCTGAGAAACTTGGGTGCAGGAGATGTTTTCATACACAATGGATGGGGCTTCACCGAGTGCCAGGGTAGCCTTAGTGAGTGCACTGAGCTTGGTGGAAACCACAACCCCGACCCCGGCCTGTACTTCCTTGAAGTTGTAGACCCGGAGACCGGAGAGAGGAAGGCAGACGGTGAAGAGGGAGTAGCTGCAATTACTCATTTGAATAGGAGGGGCACGGTTCTTCTACGCTATGTTTTGGGAGACATTGTTCGCATGACTCACGAGACCTGCCCCTACTGTGGACGGAATACGGAGCGAATCTTGCCCGTTTCTGGAAGTGTCTACGCCACCCGCACTAAGGAACTGGTGAAGTTTAAGGGCACCCTAATTAATCCAGGAGTACTTAAGGACGCTATTGAGAATGTGGGAGGCATCGCAGAGTACCAAATTGTTTTCACCAAGACTGACCCTAAGGACCCCTATAGTATGGACCAGTTAGTGCTCAAAGTGGCTCCTATTCCCGACGTCAACCGTAAAGATTTGGAGAATAAGATTAGGGACGCAGTGGCCAAGGCGGCGGAGATGAGTGCCAAAATAGAGTGGGTTGAGAAGCCCAGCGACATCTACGACCCCATGGTTTCCCTCAAAGCCACACGAGTGGTAGACGTCAGACCCCCATTAGAATAGCGAGTGTTCTCTCTTCCCTTCCCCTTCTCATCCCTTTTCTATTTTTTTAAGTGAAGGACTTATTTTGTGTTGGTCGTTTTAGTTAGTGGTAGGTAGATTTTGTATTCGATTGTTTCTGACATCCATTTGGCTTTGAAGCCAAGCTTGTTTGTGATGTGAATTATCCTCTTATTTTCGGGGTTAATGTAGGCGAATAGTCCTTTGACGCCCATTTTTCTGGCAACCTCAATGGTATACTGGAGGAGTTGGGTTCCTATTCCTTTGTTTTGCCAGTTGTCGTGTACCACCATGGCGATCTCAGCTTCCCCGGTAGTCTTATCCACGTAGAAGCGGGAGTCCGCAATTATTTCTTGCTCCCCGCTCCTAGTGACTAGGGCAACCAGGGCCATTTTTTCCCGGTAGTCTATTTCAGTCCACTTCTCCACAAGCCATCTGGTTATGGGCTTTCGAATGAGGAAGCGCAGATAGTTTGTTTCTTTAGAGAGGGTGCTATACATTTGATACAGTTTTTCCCGGTCTTCGGGTTTTAGGGGTCTTACCAGTACTTCGGTTCCATCCTTGGCTCTGATAACAGTTTGAAACTCCTCAGGATAGGTTGTGCTGCCTGCCACTCCAGAAACCTCTGTGAATGATTTTCACAGTAAAGTTATGACGAATGCGATAGTGAGCTTTTCACCATCTAGAGACTTTAGATAGAAGATAGAATAGTGGTAAAGTTAAACATATTCCCATATAGGGTTGTAGTCTACGTGGTCAAAGGTAGACATACGTAGACCTGGGGCTTCACCACATCATCCAGACCCCTCACGGGTTCATAGGAGTCCTTCCGCT
>JAHAWU010000170.1 GCA_018383815.1 Candidatus Jordarchaeia archaeon
TGCGGAGGAGACAGCTTCACCAAATATTACACAGTGGAGCAACTGTTGAGAGACACCAAAATAAACGAAGTGGGAGGAGGCACAAACGAGGTTCTGAGACGCCTAATAGTCTACATATACCGAAGACTATTCTCAACCGAGATACCCCAACCTAGGAGACGCATACACAAAGAGCTGAGAATCCCCATTCCATACTTTGAGCCTCTTGGTAGAAAAGTTCCCAAGAGTCAAGCCACCACTCCTGAAGCCATGGAGAAACTGGTTCTTGAGGCCTTGGGTGAGGACTACTTTGTAAATCCCGGACTCCACATGAAGCGTGAAGAATTAATGGACGATACCGGTTTGAGCGAAGAACAGTTAGACGAAACCCTTCTCTCCCTGGAGGAGAAGGGGCTGGTTGATCTTTGGCGGGATAGGCACGGAGTCATCAGATTGGCGAAGGCCACCTACGAGGGACTCAACAAGGCAAAACCCCTAGATTTCTATCGCTGGTATCCTTCATGGAGTAGGGAAGAAGAAAGATTCTAAACCTCAAACCTTTTCCTCTATCTCTACGATTTTTAATCATTCAATATTCCATGGTGTGGAGGGTAAAAACTTCCATTCAGAGAGGCAACCCTTGGTTACTCCCCTCAAAATTGAAAAGAAGAAAGGAAAACTAGGGATTCAAGGCTGGATCTAGAAGATTTCGGAAAAACAATGAAAAAATTAGGCCTAGACCATGTTAAAAAATAATCCCTTTATCTTGTAGTTAATAATGCGGGGGCTCAGGATGAACTTTTTCTATGTAGCTTTTTTCAAAGACCTCCTTTTCACTTAATTTCTTTTTTATGTAACCTAACTTTTTGAGAATAGGTACAAAGGCCAGAGTCGATTTAATGTATTCGGGGGAGAGTGCGGCGCAGTATTTCGGTGAAATGGTGTAGGTGGCTTTTACAAATTCAGGGTTTAATCCTTTTATTTCCTTGGAAACCAGTTTCGCTGCCTCGCCTGGATTCTCCCTGATGAGTGTGCAAGCCTTCTTGTGCATCTTTAAGAATTCCAGAATTATGTTGGCTTTTTTCTTCAACTCTTTTCTTATCACTATGCCGTAGCTGGGGTTATGGGGCCAGAGCTTATTTGGAGGTAGAGCCAAGTGTACCTCAAGTTGCCGGGAGGCGGCAACAATTAGTGAGGGGGTTCCAACTGCAGCGTCTATTTCCCCATTTTCCAGAGCTTGGGGAAGAAATTCTGCCCACTCATAATTTTTCACTGTTACGCCTTTTATGCCCTGTTCCTCAAGCAGGTTACGGATAATTACGTCGTGTATTGAGCCTTGGGAGGGTGTTCCTATTTTCCTCCCAGAGAACTGCTCCAGAACTTTTTTCACATCTCCCAGTTCTTCCAGTGACTTGTAGTGCTTAGGGGCTAACATAATGGTGCCTTCAACATGTCCTCCCCCCACACATATAATGGGGGTACCCTTGTCTATGGCTATCATTGCTGGGGGTAGGCCAATGTATCCTAAGTCTATTTTCTCCTCGCTGAAAGCTTTGGTCATTGCGGGTCCAGTGGGGAAGAGTTCCCAGTCAACCTTAAGCCCTGAACTTTGCTCCAGCCATTTTCCACCTTTTAGAATGTAGGAGGTGTGGTACAATGTTGGCAGGTATCCCACTCTGAGATCACTCAACCATTGCTGCCTCCTGCTACTGGAAGGAACATTACAATAGTGTCTCCATCATTTATTTTGGTTTCTGGGTCACTCGCCTCTTTTCCATTTATCAAGAACCTTACATAATTCCTTATTTGTCCCTTCTCGTCTAAAACCGCTTCTCTGAACTTTTTCCCATACTTCTGGCAGAGATGCTGAGTGAGCAGAGCAATGTTCTCCTTCTTCTCTGTTTCTATCACCGCTTCGCCCACTATTTCTCGGAGCATGGTTAGAAATTTCACTTTTATCATCTATACTTCCCCGGTATGTTCTCAGGTTATCTTAGATTTTTGTTCTTTTCAGGCTTAAAATGATTTAGGCGATGTAAACTTATCTGGACTCCTCTAGATTTATAAATTTTCGTTTCCTTCTTCTTATTGTGGGAATTTAATTGGATGAATTATTCACTTATCCTGAAAAAATTTATGGAATATTTATTGCAGTCCCGAGGAGGCCCAGATTTCCGCAAGTAAAGTACCTTTTTGTATTCACAAACCACAGAATAATATTATTCCGGGGGCTCGAAATACTAAAAAATCCACCACCAGAAATCAACCCCCACTCCCGATACATCGACTGGAAACACGTGAGTAAAGTGGTGGAAAACATTAAGGGAAGCTACCACATCCCCCTATACGAGATTAAAGAAATAACAGTTAACACCTATTGGCGCAGAATCACCATTTACGGCTACCTCATGATTATAGAAACATATGATGGAAAAAAGCACAAGTGGAACCTACGCTTTGAATACCTTGAAGCAATGAAAAACCTCGCCCAAGAATTAGGCATCCCCCTAAACATAATCCGAAAATAAAAAAGCGCCTCCTTCAGAAAGCTATGATGCCCATAAAAAGACTCGGCAACACATCCCTAACATATACACGTAACACAATACTTTATGAGTTTAGTTGAACCCGTTTGTGAGGGTGAGCATCAAAATGGAACTCATAGATAAACTATTGGTGCCAAACTGGACCACTAAAAACATGTTGGAGAAAAAAATAATACAAAAAGCCGCCCAAGAAATCAACGCAAACATAAAAGATATTGAAAAAGGCCCAGACTCCGCAGTTTTCAGTCTTAGCACAGGTAGAACAATCACTTCCCTCGGCGCGGACTACACCGTTAAACTAAAAGATTCCAAAAAGGGAGTCGTAGTGGAGCTCCAAGGAGAACCCAAAATCGACTTAGAGGAACCTAAACGGCTAACTGACACAGGATATAAACTTTTAGAAAAAATTCAAAAACTATGCGCACAAAAATAGAAAATGCTATGCACATGTTAATCTGTCTATTCCCGAGAAGTAAAAACGAAAAATTTTATCAACAATCCTTATGCATTTAAAAACCTTTTAACAACTACAAATAAGTTTAATTTCTTGTACTGGCGTTCTTATAAAAAGATTAGAAGGTCACTTCGCACTCACTCAGGCAAAAGTGAATAGCAGAAAAAATATCAAAAATTGTTTGTGCATTACGTTCAAATATTTTCCCGCTCTTTTGATTTTAAATTAGATAAAAATTTTTTATATTTTTCCTAATTTTATTGCGAAATTTATAATATAACTCAAAGAATTCTGCATTTATCGTAAAACTTTAATAGTTGGAAATATAAATATTTGACCAAGTGAGGTTTAGCGATTAGAATCACTATTAAATACTCCGTTTATGGATACGCAGGAAATAGCTGCGGTTCCACAGCTCCAAATGTTAAGGTCTTCTCTACAATTAGAATTCGGCAAATTCCGAGTGTTCAATTCAATTAAGCTCTTGTATTCTCTCTGGAATTGATTTACAATAGAAAATGTTGGGGATGAATCAAATTGGAACTGTACGAATTGACGGGAAAGCGGTTAGAGTATGGCTGGCTGACACACCTAGAACCTAGCCCACACGTTAGCCTCGGCGGTGACAAGTATGTTCCTCCCTTAAAGATTCCTCTATGCCCTCCCTACTCAAAATATGATTTTTATTACGGTTTTAGTGACGGTTTAGATTTTTGGCTAAAATCCGCCAGAATAAAATACAATGGGGACAATCACAAATTTTTACTTTACCCTGAAGACTTTGCAGAAGGAAGAATGGTGGCAGTCATCTGGAACTACCTACCCGAAGAAGAATACGTTCGAGCAACTATCAATGTTAGAGAAGGGCTCCTCCTACACCAGCAAATCCACAACAGTACAAATGGACTGGGAACCGTAGCCTTACTAATATGCACTGAGAACACCATACTTGAAGGTCGTCAACATCAGAGCTTCGCGTACTCCCAAAAGAAGCCTCCAAAAATAGAAAACTTCACAATAGCCTTTGGCTACGATGGAGTCCCAGACTCAGAACCCATCAGGCTGAAAGCATTGCCCCACCTAGAATACACATACAAAGAGGATACTAATAGAAAAAGAATAAAAATTGGTCTATTTTAAGTGTACTTCTTGGCCAAATCCTTTAAAATTGCTTCTGCTTCTTGCATTATGCTATCAATGACTTCTTTGCATGTCATGAGCTTGTGTATTCTGAGAGAAACCTGACCCGCCCATATAGCTCCATCCTCAATGTTTCCCTCAGGACCCTTTGCCCTATAGGTGCCTTCAGATTCGAAGGCCCAAACATCCTGCATAGTAATCTCTTCATTCTTCAACATCTGAGTCAACTCATAGAGCCTCAAAGAATACTTATTCTTCAAGTGTCGCAGTGGACCGTAGACACCTTGGGTAACTATGGTTGTGGCCTCTTTGGGATACTTTTTTGAAGAGTCTATTATGGCCTGTTTGACTTTATCATTAAACTCGCACTCCTTGGTCACAATGAATCTTGTGCCCATATAGATTCCTTGAGCTCCGAATGCTAACATTGCTACAAGGCCTTTCCCATCGCATACTCCACCCCCACCCACAACTGGTACATTCACCTGTTGTACTACTTCGGGTACCACTACAAATGTGTGGTATGGTTCGTAGGCCACGTGTCCCCCAGCTTCGTAGCCGGTTACTATGAGCCCATCTACACCTGATTTTTCCGCCTTCTTAGCATGATACACGCTAGGTACCGTTTGGAACCTGAGCATTCCTGCTTCCTGTATTTTTTTAAGGTGTGGCTGCGTAGGATCCCCGGCAGAGCAAAGAACCATTTTGAGCTTTTTCTGAAGGTTGGGATCCTTTTCGCGTTCCTCAATTAATGCATCCAGCAACATTGGTACGTCGGGTTGTTCAGGTGCCACTCGGAAGTTTACTCCAAAGCTGCCTTTGGCCTTTCTACCCACTTCTCTCACGGCGCCCATCATTCTGTTTTTAACATCATTAAAGGCCTTGATTCTGGTCTCCTCATCTGCTATTATCGCCAGAATGCCATATTCTGGTGCGGGGGCGGGGTGGCTCACCATTCCGAATCCTCCAGCTGTGGCCACCGCGGCTGCAAGTTCCTTGGTGTCAAAGGGGCCCATAGCGGCTTGGATGATTGGGTATTCGATTTCCAGCATGTCGCAAATTTTTGTTCTTATCATATTGACACCTTTTTTAAATTCTGGTGTTGTGTAAGTTTTTCCAACATGATTGGAAGTTTTGTTTTAACAAATTTAACTAATTTATTAAATTTTGCGCCAAGCTTAATTTTGGGTGTGATTAGCCAAAAATGCATTTTTGATTCTTTTTCTGGCTTAAGTGGCTTGAGAACTTCTTCGGATTGGCTTCGTTTTTATTTTCCCTTCTATTTCCCCTTTTGACAAATGGGGATTTCATAAGGCTTCTTTAGGGTTGAGGCTTAGCCATTTTTTTGGGAGTCAGTCTCTAAACATGCTCAAATTCCAAATGCACTAAGGTTTGGGAGGATTTGGTGTTTTTTTGGCATTGTGAAGGTTTGGGGAGGAAATTAGTTTTCATTTTTTGGTGCTTTTTTAGTTAAGTGTCTTTGTAGTGAAAATTGGTTTTATTTTGGTTGGTTTCCTGTGAAAAGAGTTGAGGGTATGAAATTGGCGTTGTAGCTGATTGTCGCAAAAACTTAAATTAGTGGGATAACTCAGTCTATCGTAAGTTTTAGGTGGTGGTAGATTGTTTACTTTTGGCCGTGATCAAAAGATTTTTACAATAGGGAATGTTAAAGTTGGTGGTCAGCCTGGAGAGTTGCCCACTGTTTTGGTTGGTTCAATATTTTACGACAGGCATAAGATAGTCAGTGACCCGGCGAAGGGAGTTTTCGATAAGGGAAAGGCGGAGGAGCTAATAAAGAGGCAGGAGGAAATGTCTGATAAAACCGGGAATCCTCACATGGTTGATATTGTAGGCTCCACTGAAGCTGCCATTGTAAAATATGTAGAATTCGTTGCGGGAGTCACAAACGCCCCCTTCTTCATTGACAGCACATCCACAGATGTGAAGATGGCTGGCTTAAAATACTCAGCAGAGACGGGATTACTGGACAGAACAGTTTACAATTCTATAACATTTCATATTTCTGAGCAGGAGGTAATGGCTCTCAAAGAAATTGGTGTAAAGTCTGCGGTTCTACTGGGCTACAATCCTCGGAACGTGAAACCCCAAGGTAGAGTCGAAATCTTAAAGGGAGACCAGAACACAAAGGGCCTAATACAATACGCTGAGGAAGCTGGTATTCAGAATATGTTGGTTGACACTGCTGTACTTGATGTTCCTAGTATTGGCATGGCGGCAGAGGCTGTTAAACTAGTGAAGCAGGAATTCGGACTACCCTGTGGCGGGGGACCACTGAACGCTGTCCTCGAATGGAAGAGGGTAACAGAACTGGGAGAAAACGCCAAAAAAGTGTGCGCCGCAACCGCAGTAACCGCCATGATACACGCCGGAGCAAACTGGGTACTATATGGACCAATATATAATTCGGATGTGGTTTTCCCAGCAGTGGCAATGGTGGATTCAACTATAGCCTACGCGAAATCTAGGATGCGCCAAATAACTATACAGACCAAGAACCATCCGCTTTACAAAATATTCTAATTACCCTTTTTGCCTTTCCGATTCGGAACTTTAAATTTTTTATGTAGTCTTATTTGATGGTTTGCGCATATTGGATTTCCATCATTTTGTGTGCTGGTCTCCCTTTAAGAT
>JAHAWU010000171.1 GCA_018383815.1 Candidatus Jordarchaeia archaeon
AAGAAGGGGGGGTCAAGAAAAAAGAAGAGGGGGAGGAAAAAACAGGCAGAACTCCTTTTCAGAAAACATTGAAAAAGCCGTGCAATTCTACATCGCCTAGTTTCTGTTGAGGGTGGCGCTGTTGTCTGCTTGCTTGTATTCTTCCACCAGGTCTTCTACGGCCCAGGCTTTCTGGTCTTGTGTGTAGGGCTGGTTTTCTCACAGGAGTCCTTTTTCTCCTCTGAGGGACATGCTCCTGGCTTCTAGGGGGTCGGTTTTTCCGCGGTGGAACATTTTTGAGAGCTTAGATGTGGCGTAGCTGCTTCCCACGTAGACCGGGATTCCCTTTTCTGCGGCGGCTCTCATCAGTCTCTTCTAGTAGCCACCGGCAGGGTCAACGACCAGCGCGTCTTCCTCCCCAAGCAGGGAGAGGAATCCTTCTATTCCCTTTTGGGTGTTCTCAACTCTTCCGGTGACCCGCTTGCGCGGATCCCAGCAATCGAAAAACTTTTTACTCACATCAACTCCTACATAGTTCAAGGAGGATTCGCCTCCTCCTTCACTTTTGTGGTCGCCCCGCCCCCGTAAGGTTATACTGAGCCTCAAAAAAAGGTGCACTTGACTTCATTGAGGGTGGCGCGGTTACCTCCTTTAATAAGTGGTTACGAGGGTCGCCTCTAGCAGCAGGCGCCCGAACACCCACCCAGAGGGTTTTCCGACCACTATCCTCTAAATGGGTAAATCCCTAATATAAACATAGTCAAGTGAGGATTGTGGTATGCTATGATAACAAGGACCTTGAGGGAGAACCGGTCTACTTGGCTACTAACAGGCTTCACTGGGACGCCGGTAGGGTGGTCCTCCGCTACACCCTGAGGTTCCGCATAGATAACTTTTATAGGGATACCAAGCAGAATCTTAGCTTAGGAGGCTGTCAGCTTTAGATCACTTAAGGGCACCAAGAGGCATTGGCGGCTCGTGTTCCCAGGCGTACAGCCTCCTTAAGCTCATGGTTTGCGAGAGTAGGCTCTATAAGAGGGTTAAGTCCGATAAGACCATCGGGGCGGAGTGCCGGCAGGCTTTCATGGACCTCCTGCAGAGCATCATCCAGTGGGTCTACCAGATGGCCATTGACGGGATGCCAGTTGAGCAGGTAGTGAGTGTGATACTGAAATGACCTAATACCTTAAATACCGCAAAACTTGAGATCATTAGTTATATTGGTCTCCGTGTAAAGGAGGGTAAAAAACGCCTTTTTGGGAAAGGAGGCTTCATTAACCATTTATACCATAGACGCCAATAGCAAAAACTTTCAAAATTATTATAGTATTTCGAGAAGTTTTTGCCTTCTTGAAATTAGTCAAAAAGGGGGGTTGTTTTTGGCTTTTTTCGGTAAAATAAGCCTAAAAATGGTAGATTGTGCAAATTATTTTTCCGACAAAAATTATTAGAAATACTATACGGGTGCAGTTGAGGCGGGGTGGGCTCTACCTTATTGTTTATCGGAATCGTTGGGGGGGAGGTTAGCTGGAGAACGGTGACTGTGCTTGGTCGTTCTGAGGGTAGGATTGTTGCTTTATGTCGTCTTAGGCGGGAGGTAGGGCGTTTTGTCCACTCAAGGATCCTCTACGCAGAACCCCTCTAATCACTCCAAGCCCGAAAATGTGCAGTCTACAGTTTTTGTCTGCTGTGTTGCATAATTTTACTTTTTTAAGTAGGTTTATTAGGTTGTTGAAAATTTTTCAAATTAACAATGTAAAATTATAAAAAATTCATTAGAATATATAAAGGAATTGAAAAAATGAAAATTGTACAACACAGCATTTTTGTCAAAATATTTATATTATGGGATATTAAATCTTTTTTGGGATTTATATGGATAAAGTGGTAAGAACTTTAGATGATGGTGGACGTTTAGCGCTTCCAGCTGAGTGGCGTAAAAAGTGGGGTAGGCGAGTGCTTTTAATTAAGCTTAGTGATGATGAGATTCTGGTGAGACCCCTCAGGAAGCGGGTAAAGTTGACTGAGTTGATTGATTCAATAGAAGTTAACGATGTGGACGACTTCACGGATACCCATAAGTTGAGGGAAGCCCTACATGGCTAACACTAATAGCAGGAAATTCCTCGACTCATCAGTCTACCTTCATGCCTACCTTAAAGTTAAGCGCAGATTAACGGAAAAAGAGTTGGAAGTTAAACAAAGAGCAGCGACGATCCTGGAAAGGATAGAAGCCGGCGAACCCGTAGTAACTTCAGTAGTGCATTTATCCGAAGTTTTAAATATAATTGAGGCAAGACTGGGGGTGCAGAAAAGCCAACACATCCTCGAAACCATCCTCTCAATGGATAACATCTCCATACTGAATGTTTCAAGGAGAGATTATGAAGAGGCACTAGGCCTCGCAGTCAGGTATACTGTTAGCCCCAATGATGCTTTGGCAGCAGCATTGTGCAGAATGGAGAAAATAAAAGAAGTCTACAGTTTTGACAAGCATTTCGAAAATATCCCATGGTTAAGGCGTGTCACATAAGAAACCTATAAAGCAAATACAAGAGTTTTTATAAAACCTAAAATATAAGATATTGAACATCCCAGTCGGATCACACACAACCTTCAATCTCCGTTACTGGAGAACTGCTTTTGTGAGTCAATATGTTTAGTGCCATATTACCTAGGGAGGGTATATTCTTTCAATCTCCGTTGCTGGAGAACTGCTTTTGCAGGTACATTAGAAATGTTTGCAAAAATTGTACATGACTTTCAATCTCCGTTGCTGGAGAACTGCTTTTGCAGGGGTTGTGTTTTTTTGTTTATTTTTTGTTTTGGGGGCTTTTAAATGCTTCTTTTTGGGGTTTTCACTCGGACACGTGGGGGAACGTGTATTCTTTATAAGTCTGTTCGAGTGGACGGGGGGCTCTTATAAGTCTTCTTCGGCTATTTGGGGTATTTTTGACCATATGTTCAAGCTGCACTCCTATTTATGGGGATTCCCCTTTTTTGTGGCTGGGTTCTTGAAGGGAAATCCACTCACTTTTAACACAAACATGTATAAAATGGGGGGCTGGAGGGCATGAGAAGCAACAGGGCCAGGGCGGGAACGCCACAAAAACCAGTCATGAGGAGTCCTGTTTGAACATATGGCTATTAGGGCTCCTTTTGCCAAAAGGGGGTATAAATAGGAAACCTGAACCACATGCAGGAGGCAACTTGAAGCCTTGGTCCGAAGACATTCCCAGCGGCTTGCACTAAAAACTTTTTACGTCCCTACCCGTTTAAATTTGCGGGAAAGCCTTTCAGGGACCCTAAAACATCAATTTTTTAACAAGTTCGCCTATGGGGGATCTTAATAGGCTGTAGGTTTATGTGGGCGCCCTTTTTGAGAAGTCACTATTTTTTTGAACAATGTTTGAGACAGAAATATATTGTAGTGTGCGGTTTTTACTCTCAAATTGTGTGGGTTTGGGATTGTGAATTGTGTGAAAAACCCACCTATTATGGTAGCATCATTGAAAATTCAAGAATGTCTTATACTGGTTATCTCTCAATAGGTTAGGGACAAAAATGAATTCAATTTCCTTTAATAGGTGATGTAGATTCATCCGATTCTATCCCCTATTTTGGGGTTCTAAATGGGAAAAGAAACCCTATAAACGCTCCTTTAAGAGGGGAAATCGAATGAATCTGCATCGCCAACAAGGGAGGCGGAAAGAGAATCGGAAGTGAATTATGCGAAAAAAATATTTTTGGTCTATTCTTAAATAAGTTGTTGAATTTTGGGATATGCTAAAATTTTTGTGGAAGGTGAGAGAAATTTTGCTGGCTAGGATAATTTTTCTAGACAAGGGGGGTCGACCCTTCTACTTTAAACAATACGAGAAGGTTGAAGACAAGAGCAAGGGGGATTTGGTTCCGGGGCTTATTTCAGCTCTTCTGTCTGCGTTGAGTGAAATTGAGGGGGAAAAGGTTAAACAAATCATGTTTGATAATCGAACCCTATATTTCAGGGAAGAGAATAATGTGGTTGTCGCCGTTTCAACTTTGTATCCTTTGGGTCAGTCGGTTGTGCAGGCCCTCCTCCACGAATTACTGAGAGGCTTCATAGACCGGTATGGGGGGATAATAGAGAAGTGGGATGGAAACATGGCAGAGTTTGAGGATGCGGATGAGGTGGTTGAACCCATCCTTCAAAAATTTGAGCGGGAATACGATCAACTTCGTAAAGGGTGCGCCATGATACTCACCCTAGGAACCACCCCAGACCCCCTCATAAAAACTATTAACAATTTCAAACCTGAGCACGTGTGTTTCCTAACCACTAAAGATATGCTTACATACCTCGCTAAGGTATTAGAGAGAACCGGTGCCAAGGAGCAATACGACTATAATTACTACCAAATCGAGGACGAACACGACATTAGCCACTGCTTAAAGGTATCAGAGCAAGCCTTCAATGAACTATTCAAAAAAGGATACCCAGCCGAGAATATATACGTCGACATCACTGGGGGAACAAAGGTGATGGCTGTGGGACTAGGCATAGGCGCAGTTAAATACCGCGCAAATATAGTGTACGTGGGAGGAAAAAAGCGTGACGCTCAAGGCCGCGTTATTCCTGACACAGAGGAAATTTATTCCGCATATAATCCCCAGGAATTCTTCGCCTCCAAACAAGCTGAAAGGGGACTGGAACTCTTCAACAATTATCGGTGGAGAACCGCCATAGAAGCCTTCAAAGAGGCCTACGAAAACTTTGGAGAGGGAAAAGAGAAAAAACTAACCGCAATCCTCCGCGACTTGGCAAGAGCATACGGGCTCTGGGACCGATTCTACTACAGAGTAGCCTCCCGAATACTGGAGAAAGCCCTAAACGATCTGAGCAGTTTCTACGAGAGCCGCCCCTCCACCCTACTCAGGGAACTCTGCGATCACGTTAGCACAAACCTGAAGATGCTCAGCTGCACCCTGGGAGCAATGAAAGAAACGGAAGAATTGTCATATCCCCTAATAGTTGACATGTTTATGAATGCCCTGAGAAGAGCAGAAGAAGCAAATTTTGATGACGCAGCCGCACGGCTACACCGCCTACTAGGAATGCTCACCCAATGCAAGCTACAGAAAGAATACGAAGTAGAAACACTATACGCAGACCTAGAAAAAATTAAACAACACAATGAGAAACTCGCAGAAACACTAAACCAAATCCGACACGAAAGAAAACAAACAATAATGGCAAACGGCATAACACCCATATCCGCAGAATCTTTCGAAAAACTAAAAAAACTAACAGAAAACCTCCTAAAAGAAGAAATCCCACGCTTCGAAGAAACACTACAACACCTACAATTCCCCAAACTACACGAAGACTTCGGAACATACCTGAAAGAAAACAAGTAACCAACAAAACCCCAAATCCCACAAACCCCAATTCTCGACCCACACCCCCTAATGCGGAATCCCGCTTAAAATCAACACTTCATAGAAAGCAATAAAGGAACACATGACTAAAAATTTGCCAAACTAACCGAACACGTCCAAAAATTGGATGGGAGGCTGCCCATAAACTATTGCGCCCTTGAAAAACTCCGAAAGTACGTCTAGGGGGATGGGTTTCTTTGAGTCGAAAAACATACAGGCCCATGAAGGTGCCACTTGTCAACTTGCCGCACTAGAAACCAAAAAATTTTTGGACGCCCGCCGAGAACCAAAAATCTATTAAAGGCGGAGTGAAAATCATAACCGCCGGAGGCGAACTTTAAACAAAAATAAGACACCATCCATTTTTTTTACGGTTTTGGGCTCCCACTAATTTCCACGGAAGCGGTGTTACATTGTGGTGTTCAGGTTTTTAAAATCTGTAAGATAAACCAACATACGCTGAAAGCGCTTCAGATAAAGTTTTTCATGGCAAAGGCTTTGGGACAAAATTGATTTTGGCTTTTTCTTCTCAGCGTTTTTCGTCGCTAGAGGTCGTATTTGTGACGAAAAACAATACTCTATCATTGCATAACGGATGATATGCGTTGGGGAACATGAATTTTGTCCCAAAGCCCATGGCAAACCAACATACGCTGAAGGCGTTTCAGATAAAGCATGAAAAAATGTTTTTCATGGCAAACCAACATACGCTGAAGGCGTTTCAGATAAAGCATGAAAAAATGTTTTTCATGGCAATGAATTTTAGTCTCGTTTAAATGGGGGAAACTGCTTCTGTTTAGAGTAAAATTTATGGACGTAAAAAGTTTTTAGTGCATTTTTAGTGTTTCATTTCTCCAAACATGCTCCAAACCCTTGAAAAAGGGGAGTTAGGCTTCAATTGGAAAGAAGCTCTATGAAGCCTCCTTTTGTCAAAAGGAATAAGTGGGGAGACCCAAAACCACACACAAGAAGACAACACAAAGCCCCATCCGAGACGCCGCCCAAGCGGCTTTGCACCAAATACTTTTTACGCCCTAAAAACCTACATAAGCTACGCTTCTTAGACAAAGCATGAAAACATGTTTTCATAGCAAATTAAGGAAAAAAGCGAAAAAACCATAAATTATTAGGAAAACAACTGGAAAAAGCCATAGCAGAGATTCTGCGAATTTATCGCCCGGGGTAAAAACCCAATGCTGTTCGAAAAATTGAATCGAGATGGGTGAGATCCACTCGTCTGGGGCTCTTACGTGCATGTTTAACTCGGTTTTCGCAAA
>JAHAWU010000039.1 GCA_018383815.1 Candidatus Jordarchaeia archaeon
AACTGAGACGAAAAGCTTTGACATTAAATGCTTCTGCTGCTATGACCCTGAATTCTTGGAAAAAGAAGTTTTTATTTGTGAACCTTTTTACCGGTAATACTGTCCATGCATAAATAGCATTTTATGTGTTCCACGTTTGGCAGTTGACGCGCCTTCACCAGCCATTCATATATTGCGTTGTACTCTGGGAGGCTTACGATTGTCACTAGGTCATGTTCTCCAGCAATCACGTAGATGTCTCTTACCGCCTCATCATTCTCTAATGCTTTTAGGACTTCTAATTCTGCTCCTGGCCTTATGTCAAAAATCATAAACGCCATCATCTCTCCTAACCACCCTCAACATTTATTAGAGTGGACTTCCAAACTTTGACTACTGGCAAAGTTTTCGTCCTTACTATCTCCCTTAGCTTTCTTATATTCATAACAACCTCAAAAATTTTCTTTAGACTATCGGCCGCTATAATTGCGATGATATCATGTGTTCCTGTAACTAGGTGAGACTCCTTTACCTCTGGAGCTGCGTGAATTTTTTCGAAAACAGCATCCTCAGTTCCTGGAATAACGTCTATTTCGAGCAAAAGTACGAACATCTCAATCTCCTCCGTAAAGGATACGCATATTTAATTACAAGTTCAATTTAATATATATTTCTAAGGAAAAAAAATAGAAGTTACGGGTTTTAAGTTATTGTGGATTTTAGGTATCGGGGGTTGCGCATTAACCCGAGTTCTTCAGTATCTGCTTTAATTTTCAGCTTTCCCTTTTCCATTTCACTTAAAGTTTTTGAAATACGGTTTTCAACTTCTCCCTGAAACTTGAGAGTGGATACAAATAGTATAAGAGTTCTGATGAATTCGTCGTTGCCCGATAGGTTTGGATCCTTTATTTCGATGTCGCATTTCCCACCCACATTTAGCAGTTTGCTGTTAATTGTAACAACATGTTTATTCTTTTCTGCGCTGAAAACCTTGTAGTCTGCACCCAGTGATACGCGTTCTCCAATAATCTTGTAAGCTTCAAAAGTTCCAGCGTTCTCATTATAGATGCTCAAAGCATAGGTGTCTGTTCTGAGGGGGCCTCGATAGATCTTCTCCACCGTGTGAACCAGCTTATCCACATCCAAGATAACTGCAAAGACTGGAAGAGGCTCACCAGTACCAAAAGATTTCGCGATAGATTTGCCAACTAGTTCCTCAATGGTGCCCCACCAAGAAATATTTCCGGATTCCGACTGTGAAAATGCTTTGACTACAAGTCTCTGATCAAAAGTGCTTTGTCCCCCTTTCTTGAGCTCTTCTTCGTCCCAAATCGATTTCCTGTAGCCTATCACACCAAATTTGTTCCTGTCTTTTTTGAGATCTCCAAACAAGTCCATATCCTTTGTGAATTGTCGACTCTGACTCATGAGAACTTCTCTCTGCCGTACGCCAATCTCTTCGTCATGAAGGCTGGAAGACCAGTAGTCAACCGTGTAACTTACCATTTTTAGATTTCCTCCATTATTAACTCTTTTACCTACAAAAACAAATTCAATGTCACTTTCCCTAGTTGGTCTTTCTTAGTAGACTATTTTTACTAGCTTAAGCTAGTGTCCTTTAAATAATATTAGAACAGGACTAATTTATAAAACATTTTGAGAAGGCTAAAAATTCAGAAATTTCAGATGAGGCGTCTGTTCCGGACCATAGAAGCATAAGATTTTATTTTCTTTTATTTAGGTGCTCTCTGTACTCCCACATCTTACGGATGCATCTGGCTACTTTTCTCGGATCTACGTATGTTGGTATCCCTCGGCTTACGAGCATCTGGGTAAACTCTATATCTCTCGTAATTCCAAAAACTGGTCTTTTGTATTTCTCCACCAGTTTAGCTGAGTCGACAGCAATTTTTTGCATTATCTGTCTATAAGTTTGCTCCGTTCTCCTAAGATACTCCTCGCTCATACTGCCTCTCTCTCTCCAGTTTTTAATCATAACGGATAGGTCTCCTGCAAAAAATTGAATAATCAAAGAATCCACAACATCATTTTCAAATAGGATATCGCCACTCCAGGTCAGAGTATCCACGTCTCGTGTAGCCGCAAGATCTATGGGGTTTCCATGGCTCCAATAGGGAGGGGCTCTCTCACTTATTCTATCAACAATGTTTTGTGGCAATTTGGTTACCTCAAGTCCATACTCTTCACAAGCATCAGCAGCCAAAACCCCCCAACCTCCACCAGGCGTAATGATGCCTACTCTCCTACCCTGAGGTAGGATCCCCATTGAAAAAGCCATAGTGTAATCAATAAGGTCTTCTGTGCCCTCACAAGTGATAATGTTATTCTGCTTGGCCACGGCATTAAATATCTGATTGGATCCTGCAATGGAGGCAGTGTGAGAGCGTGCAGCATTAGCACCCGCGCTGGTTCTACCCGCCTTAATGACTATAAATGGTTTCCTCTTGGTTAACTCCCTTGTAACTTTCAAGAATCTTTCTCCGTTACGAATGCCCTCCACAAAAGCTGCTACAACTTTTGTTTCCGGGTCATAGGTGAAATATTCCAGATAGTCCTCCAGTTTTAAAACTGCTTCGTTTCCGCTGCTCACAAATTTGGAGACACCTCTCCCTCTCCTAGCTATTTCTCCCATAAGTACTAAACCTACAGTGCCGCTTTGGCTCACCATACTAATATTCCCTTTAGGCGGGAAAATGTTAGCCATCAAGGTATTCAGACTCAGAGAATTATTAATGTGCCCCATACAGTTTGGACCCACAGTTGCAATTCTGTTTTCTTCCGCTATTTTGGCTATTTCTTCCTGCATTTGTCTGCCTTTTTCGTCTACCTCACTGAAGCCCGCGGTTATTATTATACAGGCTTTCACCTTCTTCTCTGCGCATTCTCTGAATGCTTGAGGAACATGTTCTGCGGGGATGACGATGACTGCAAGGTCTACCTCTTTGGGTATATCAGTTATTTTTGGATAAGTCTCCATTCCATGGACTTTCTCCATGTATGGGTTTACGGGGAAAACTTCTCCCTTAAATCCTCCGAAAATAAGATTTGAGATAACAGTGTCTCCAATTTTGCGTGGGACATCAGTTGCTCCAATGACTGCAACTGTTCTGGGCTCAAATAGTGGCTTTAGGTCATATTTGCTGTTCATATACGTCACCACAAGTCAGCCAGCATACTTATTTTACTGATACCCTTTTTATCAAAAATTAAAAGTGAACTATATTCTGAGAAGAGTAAACTAGAACACACTGCTTAGAACAATTTATTTATTTTTCCACTTTCCTGACTCTCTCTTGGTATTCTCGATACTCCACCATTTTCGCAATGCACTTCACGGCCCTTATGGGGCTTCCAAAAACTGGAACTCTACTATTCCTAAGAGTGTTTTGTACTTCGCTATCCCTGGTCACAAATAAAACAGGCTTCCCGTACTTCTCATTTATGCTTGATGCGCTCTCCGCTAAGGCTTTCATAAACAGCCTTGAGCCCTTTTTAAAGGTCTCAATTTCCTCTTCACTAAAAATACGTATCTTGGAAAGAGGGTCAAATGAACTTGAAAAATCATACGCTATATATGCATATAGTAAAACATCGACTATGTCCTCTTCGAAAAGAATCTCGCCGCAAAATTTGAAGAGGCTTATGTCCAGGCTGGAAACGAGATCAATAGGGTTTCTATGACTCCAATAACTGGGAGCCCGCTCACTAATCTTTTCCACCACGCTCGCTGGCAATGGAGGCACCTCTAAACCATATTCTTCACAAGCATCGGCAGTCAGAACCGCCCATCCCCCAGCTCCACTCAAAATTCCCACCCTTCTTCCTTTGGGTAAGGGACACTTGGCAAAGGCGGTAGCATAATCCACAAGCTCATCGCTATTCTCTGCCAAAACAATCCCAGTCTGTTTTGCTACAGCGCGAAAAACTTGAATTGAACCAGCAATCGAACTAGTGTGGGAACGAGCGGCCTCAGAACCAGCTTTCGTTTTACCAGCCTTAATAGCTATGAAAGGTTTCTTGCTAGTTAACCTTCTCGCAACATCAATGAATCTTCTTCCATCTCGAACCCCCTCAATAAAAGCCACAACCACTCCTGCATCAGGGTCACTGCTATAATACTCCAAATAGTCTTCCAACTTCAATACTGCCTCATTTCCGCTACTCACAAATTTTGTGAAACCCGCACCAGTCTTGGAGATGGAATCCATAAGCACCATGCCCAAAGTTCCAGACTGCGAAACCATGGCGATGTTTCCCCTATTAGGATTTATGGGACTCATTATCGCAGTGAGATTTCCAGAAGCGCTGTAAACACCCATACAGTTGGGACCCACTATTTTCATTCCACTCCTCTTACCTATCTCAGAAATCTCATTCTGCAACCTTTCCCCTTCTCTACCAACCTCCTTAAAGCCGGCAGTAATTATTATACAGGCTTTGACCCCCTTCTTTTCACATTCCCTTAAAACCTCAACAGCAGTATTGGCAGGGACGGTCAACACAACTAGATCAACGTCTTTCGGAATGGAAGTAACATTGGGATACGCCTTTAATCCCAAAACCACACTCTCATAAGGATTCACTGGAAAAATTTCACCTCTAAACTCTCCAGAAAGAATAGCGGCCAGGGTAGCACCACCAATCTTTCCAAAAGTATTAGATGCACCAACCACCGCCACATTTCTCGGTTGAAATAGAGCGTTAAAATCAACTTTTTGCCTGTCCATATTTCATCTCCAAACTCGAAGTTGCTAGCTTGGGTATAAATAATTTTAGGAAACTTAAGTAACAGAATATTTCAGTGTTTTACATCAATTGCAGAGGAGGGTAGGTAAAATATTTATTTTTGTAGTATATTTACATTAATATAGACCTCATTGGAGGCAAATACTTGTTTGACAAATTGAAGAAAAAAGCAGAAGAGGTAGGAAAGCGAGCCGCAACCACGGGAAATATGAAGGCTACCGATAAAGTTGCAGGTCAGGTTCTGGGAAAAATATCTGATGTGGCGGTAAAATCAAAGACGCCCGAAGCTCAAGGCGATCCCAAGGAAGTAGCAATAAAGGCCTACGAGTGCCTCCAGAAGGGAGACCGCAAGGGGTGGTTAGAAACATTGTCCCTCCAACTGCAGAGAACCGTTGACGTAGGAGGCTCAGCAAGCTTCTGGTGGAAGACGGGGAGACACTACGTTGAGGACTATGGAGTCTACTATGAATTTCAAAAGGAGGACAGAGCTCCATCTCCAAATCAAAGAAAATTCTTCTTTAAACGCAAGAATCCTGACGGTAGTGATAGGGGCATGCCTGTGCCTTGCACTGTCAGTATAGACGAAGACGGAGTCTGGCGAGTAGACCAGCAAAGCGTCTAAATTCTTCCCCTCTAACTTTTTTTCTTTCATCGATTGGTTTAATAAATTGAAACCTTTGCTACACCTTTTATCTTTAAAAATTTTGGTATTAACTCTCCGGGTATTTTTCTATCGGCGATAAGTGTAAGTCTAGGCTCGGGGCTGAGTTCGGGATCGTCTGTGAGGGCTTGCCTGATACTTATTCCCTCATTGGCTAGGATAGTGGCAGCGCCAGCTAGTATGCCTACGCTTCTAGGATCATCAGCTGTGATTTCGACCACTCCTAAGTTAAGAGGTCGTGCTATTTCCTTCAGGGACAGTCCCGCAGATCTCATAAGTGTGAAAATTGTCCTTAGTTCTTCATTCTTGTCGATCATTTTGATGGTTTCTAGAACTGTTCTTCTATCAACCTTTGCTGCTTGGGCTATTCTTTTGATTGGAATTTCAATCTCGTTACAGTATATTTTCCCGTTTTTAATGTTTAAACCGTTCTCTACAAGTACTCTAGCTACTTTAAGTCTCTCTTGATGGTTTGAGAAATATTCCGCGGTTTTTCGCCACATGATTAATTCTCCGCTTGGAACGCTTTATATGTCTATATGTATATTTTTGTACACGTAAGATTTATATTTAACTTATATACCAAATAGTGTTCATATAAGCACCAAAACATAATCAGCCGGCAAAGCGCCCAGAACACAAACAGAATATCAAAAATCAAAAAAGGGTGAAATACTTGTCAACCAGAAAAATACTGTTAGAAGAGGAAGAAATACCCAAACAATGGTACAACATACAACCAGACTTGCCAAAACCTTTACCACCACCTCTTGACCCCAAAACTAGAGCACCACCCGCCCCCGAAGTATTAGAAGCGGTATTCGCCAAGGAACTCGTAAGGCAAGAGGTAAGCCAAGAAAGATGGATAAAAATACCAGAAGAAGTACGGGAAATCTACAGAATCTGGAGACCAACACCACTATACCGAGCACTAGGCTTAGAAAAAGCCCTAAAAACACCAGCGAAAATCTACTACAAATACGAAGGTGTAAGCCCACCAGGAAGCCACAAAAGCAACACATCCGTAGCTCAAGCCTACTTTAACATGAAAGAAGGAATAGAATGCATAACCACCGAAACAGGCGCAGGGCAGTGGGGTTCTGCCCTAGCATTCGCATGCAAAATGTTCGGCATCAAGTCAAGAATATACATGGTAAAAGTTAGTTACCAGCAGAAACCCTACCGTCGAGTCCTAATGGAGAACTGGGGAGCCGAAGTATTTGCAAGTCCAAGTAACAATACCGAGTTCGGCAGGAAAGTACTAGCAGAGGATCCAAACAATACAGGAAGCCTCGGATTAGCTATAAGCGAAGCAATGGAGGATGCACTCTCAAACAATGCCACAAAATATGCGCTAGGAAGCGTACTTAACCACGTGCTCTTACACCAGACAGTTGTTGGCCAGGAGGCCCTAAAACAGTTTGAACAGATAGATGAATATCCCGACATCATCTTTGGTTGCATCGGTGGTGGAAGCAGTTTCTCAGGCTTATTCTGGCCATTCTACTATGAAAAAGTGGCAAAAAAGGCTCCCAAGAACTGCGAGTTCGTTGCAGTTGAACCAACAGCATGCCCCTCTATCACCAAGGGCAAATACATGTACGACTTTCCAGATGTGGCAGCGTCAGGCCCCATGCTCAAAATGTACACATTGGGACACACATTTATTCCACCCCCAATACATGCGGGGGGCTTAAGATACCATGGAAAAGCTCCTACACTATGCTTACTTCATAAAGAGGGCAAAGTAGGTGTCAAGGCGTATAACCAGGTAGAGGTGTTCGAAGCAGCCACAATGTTTACCAAAACTGAAGGTATAATTCCAGCACCTGAGCCTTCTCACGCCATTAAGGCTACAATCGATGAAGCACTAAAATGTAAAAAAACAGGCGAGAAGAAAACCATACTGTTCCTACTTTGTGGGCACGGGCATTTTGATATGCAGGCCTTTGACGATTTCCACGCAGGAAAACTGGTGCCATACGAGTATCCCAAAGAGAAAGTTGAAGAAGCAATGAGGCAGCTTAAAGAAATGGTTCCATGGGCCAACTCTGTAGAATAGCCTACTACCCTCCTAAGAGCAATTCTAACTTTTTTTAAAATTTTTTGTTTTTCTTAACTTTTTGCAACATAGTTTTTCGAATTTATTTTGCTATGAAAAACATTTTTCATGCTTTGTCTAAGAAGCGAAGCTTATGTAGGTTTTTTAACTAGAATTTTCCTAAAAAATTTTTTCTTGGATTCATTCCACTGTATTTCACGCCTTTGGTTTTGGTCGGGAAATTATGTGGTGTTTATTAAGCGTACTCAGATATTCTTTTTTGCTGTTTAGAGCCTTCGCAGCTCTGTTAAATGTGATGTCTGGAAATTGGGCTCACCGAAATGCTCTGAATAGTAAACAAGGCTCTGAAAACTTTATTGATGGAGGAATAGAAAAGAAATGAATCAATTTCGGACTTTGTGTAACGTCGCATTAGATGTTTTAAAGGAAATGGAAAAAGAAAATCCCGAAATAGACTTCTCCACCTTTACCTATGCAGATGGAAGACTTCTCGCAAGCACCCTAAAAGAGGATGTTGACAGAGACCTTATGGCCTGTGCAAAAACCGCAGCATTTTACATTAGTGCAACTCTGGCAAACCACTTAAGAAGGGGAGAAATAAAAAAGGTACTAATAAGCGGAAAAGACGGTAACATCTTAATCCAAGGCATAGGAAACCTAGGAGTACTAACCACCGTATTTAATAAATACTCAAGTATCAAAAAGATTATGAGCATAGTTAAAAAGTACCAAGGAAATCTTGAAAACATTGAAAGGTCATACAAAGAACTTCTAAACCGGTACTATCAAGAGCGCGAAGTTGTTCCTATTGCTACGGATGAGACCTCAATCACTGTTTAGAAAGTCTAGGAAAAAGTATAATCACAAGAACCATCCATGCGCCTCTATTAAAGACCACCGTTAGATATGGTAGCGATTATTTTGACTTGAACTAATATAGGTTTCCAAAGTCCCATATGGCCTATAAATCTCAAACCCCTTGTAGTAATAAAAATATTTGTGGGTTCAAGGCAGTAAGAAACAGGAAAACCCCTAACTCTATTTTTTTCTGAAAAACCTTCCCCAAATAGTTTTTATTTGCTATAAAAACATGTTTTCGTTATTTCCCATGAAAAACTTTTTCATAATTTATCTGAAACGCTTCCAGCGTATGTTGGTTTGTCTAAGAAGCGCAGCTTATGTAGGTTTTTGCTGAAATTTTTCTTCCATGTTTATCTTTTGTTTTAGATTAGGCTCTCTTCACAAAACCCGGTTTGGGCTCAAATAGTATTCCATCATTTTTCAACTGGGTTAAGGCTCGATTGACGAATGCAGCGTCAATATTTTCCAACTCCGCCTTCTCTATGATAACGTTTACCGGAACAGGGGCCTCTGTTTGTTCCTCTAGAGTTCGTATAATGTTTAGAATGGTTTCCATTTTGTCCCGTTGACTCTTGGTAACGCCTACGTAGATGCTGTCAATATCGAATAGTCCGTGTTCGTCTGTGCCAACTTGCTTCAGTGAGGACCTCATGAGCTTGATTACTGCCTCCGCATCTTCAGGTGTAACCTCCTCTCGGAGAGCCATACGGGCCCTAGCTTCTGAAAGCCTAACTAGGGCTTCTAACTGGCGGGCTGTTATGGGCACTGGTGAGTCTGGCTGTTCACCCATTTTTCTCATTTCTAAATAGAATTCCCTCAGCTTTTCCGCCGACTCTGGGGTCAACTTGGGCTGAACGTTATTTCTTGCGTATATAAAGTATTTCCTTAAAAGCTCGGGTGGAATTGGGGGTGCCTTTTCAACAGTGCGAGTTCTATGCATGGACAGTATGTGGTCTGTCATCATTCTGTCCTGTTCCTCTAAGGGTCGGTCCACCAGCACAAATATGAGGTCAAAACGGGAAAGTATTGTTACGGGTAGTTTCAGGTTTTCAGCAACTGTTTTGAATGGATTCCACCGTCCCAGCGCTGGGTTTGCCGCTGCAAGTATCGCGGTGCGGGCGTTAAGCGTGGAAACTATACCCGCTTTGGCGATGGATACTGTTCCCTGTTCCATTGCCTCGTGGATGGCTACTCTATCCTGATCCCTCATCTTGTCCATTTCATCTACACAAGCTACTCCACGATCTGCAAGTACCAGCGCTCCTGCCTCTAGAATCATGGCTCCCGTATCTGGGTCGCGAAGAACAGCAGCTGTTAGTCCTGCTGCTGTAGTCCCTTTCCCTGAAGTGTATAAGCCTCGGGGTGCAATACGTGCCACGTACTGTAGTAGCTGACTTTTAGCGGTTCCGGGGTCTCCTACTATTAAAACGTTGACTTCTCCTCTTATTGTGACGCCGTCCTCCATAACCTTTGGTTGTCCCCCGAAGAGTAGTAGGGCTACAGCTTCCTTTATGTTTTCCATTCCATAAATACTGGGGGCTATGGAGCGAACTATTTTTTGGTGTATGAAGGGATCTTCCGCCAATTCTTTGATCTTTCTCTCTTCTTCCTCTGTTATCTCCACTGTTTCGAATTCAACCTCTGAGACATCCACATAGTTTACTTCGAGGAAGGTTCTGAAGGTTACCAAACTCCCTCCCCTAGTTGCAACTTCTGGTGTGGAGCGGAGTATTCCTGTTAGTGTAATTCGGTCTCCAGGCCTTGCAATGTCCACAATGTCGTCGGTGAGTATGGAATCTAGGCTGCGGGGTAGTTGGCCTGGCGGTAGTTCCTCTGGCTTTTCCTGTATTCTTATTTTTTGCCAGTCGATAAACCTTGATTCTTCTATGATTAGTTTGAAGGGTCCTTTTCTTCTACAGTTGGGATTGTAGCACTCTGAGGGTTGTATTATCTTTGCGTCTTGCTGGGCTACAATCATGGTTTCGCCGCATCTCTGGCACACGTATACTGCTTCTACTATTTTGGGTTTTACTTCGCTGGCTCTGGTCAGAATTCCACTTACCATTATGAGCTTGTTTATGTGTTCTGACCTAATTTTTCTGAGGTTAATGTGATACTCTTCAGGCAGTTTGGCGAAGCGCACATAAAAGTTTTGCATGGTTTCAGCGAATTCTGGATCCTCCGCCTCTATTATCCTTTTTAATGCCTGATTAATTTCACTAATTGTTTTTTCCGGTTTTTCTAGTACTGTTTTGGCCAGTTCTGGGTCGAACCTTATCAGATCATCAAAGTTTACAACCAGGCTTTGTTCACCTGTTACAGTCATTTTTCGAATTTTTTCACGGTACTCCATTGAGCCGGATTCCGTGCGATAAGTTTTCACAAAGTTTTCAAAACGCTCCGCGGGAGCCTCTCCAAGCATTACTTTCTCCTCTTAAAAAATTCCATTTTTCATATTTAGAATATTCTTTTCTACGTTTTATTCTTAATCCGCCTCCCTTTTAAAAGTACGCAATCCTTCCTCCCAGCTTCGAAGTAAACTGTTCAATCTATCGTATAGCCACTTTTCTTCTTCAGTCATATTTTTAGTCATCTCTGATCTGCTCCCCCCTCTAAGAGCTATTTTCAGAATCTTAGATAGGCGCTGCGAAACCAGATCCGTTACCAGGCCCTCCACCCTCCTCTTCTCTGAGTCTTCCACACTGGGATCAGAATAATACATTCTAAGTTTTTGGTAAAAATTGGGATCGATTTGTTGGAGTTGAGGCTTATTCGATTCGCTCCAAGCCTGCTTATACAGTCCCGATACGTCAAACTTGATTTCCTCCTTGTATTTCACGATTCCACTCTGAACCAGTTCCGCCGCTTCCCAGAATCTGAGACTCATCTCCCTACCCTCCACAAAAGGACCGATGCTTCTTTTACCCACCTCGATTTTTGGATGGTCTTTAACCACTATGACTTTTACTGGGCTATTCTCAAATCTTAGAAGATAACGGGAAACGTCAAACTGAACACCAAAAACTGATCCGCCACCTGACTCCAATATCAATACTCTCCTTTAAACGCGGATATAAACCACTAATAGCCTTTTTTTCTGAAATCTAGGAGAACAGTCTCCACTATTAAAATTTCTCGTGCACTTATAAACTCCCCAATGAAGGGAACAAACTATAATTGCCAAAGAGAAATTTTCTGATACAAAAATCAATAATGAGCTTTGTGGAGAAAGGGGAAAACCCTTATTAGCACTCTCCGCGACTGAAGTCGGGATATTTCCTCACCGAAAATTCCCGTAATGATTCGAAGGATGCGCCTTCTGAAAAGTTATAGCTGTTTTAAGTCTGGATTTCAAAAGAATTCGAATTTATTCTTTTCAGCGACAAAAAATGTCAAAAATTAAGCCCCTAGACCCTACTATGTCCATATGTCTGCTGAGAACGCATCATAAGTGTTTAGCTATGATGCGCCTATTTTTCTAGGCAAACGTTGATACGCTAAGAGCGTTTTAGACAGAAAAATGAAAAGTTTTTCATGGCAAACCAACATACGCTGAAGGCGTTTCAGATAAAGCATGAAAATGTTTTTCATGGCAAAACTAATTGGAGAGTTAAAGACACCATTATATAATACTATTCTTCTTGTTTCTCCCCGCTATAATTTTGTACAATATTTTCTGGTGAAATTTTTCTCACAGTGGTCTCTATTGGGATGGCTATTATGATGCCTAAGAGAATTTGGCCTGTGGTGATGGCAATACTGGTACCTGGAAGGCCTAGGAAGAATTGTTCGACAATGAAATATCCTAATATTATGAGAAGGCCGCCCCCCATTATGGCAAGAGCGCTCCAACCAACAGATGCGTCCACCTTAAGAACCAAACATAAAAACAGTAAACCGAAACATGGGGATATAATGAGCCAAGTCCACCATGGAACGTTAACAAGAGTATACCACCATCCATACTGAAAATATGCACCAAACAGATTAGGGCTCCACCACCAAGGTTGAACCCCTCCATAAATTTCTGCCAAACCCGATAAATAACGTATACCCACGTAGAGAATTAAGCCAGAAATTCCACCACACATAACTATGCCTAGGGGCCTCCACCACTTTCTAAATAAAAGACGGAACTTATACCCCAAAAAACCCACTGCTAGGCCTTCTCCCCCCTTAAATATCAGCATGCCGAGAGCGTATTGGTTAAAGCCCAGAAAAACGTTGGCAAGCATTGAGCCTATCCCCCCTGCGATGCCACCAATAATCGGCCCAAATAGTAGAGCAATCACATATATGGCGCCTTCACAGGCATTGATGTAGCCTTGAGAAAATGGAAAATACATCTGAAGAGCCATAGTGGCAACGCACACAACCAAAGTCATCAATCCGGCCAAAGCCATATTAACAGAAGGGGGAAGCGGGGGTAAGGCTTCAAGAAACCCCTCTTTTAAGAAACTTGACAAACCTTTAACCATTTAAATTTCTCCAATATTTCTGTAACATACACTAAAGCAATTGTTCAGAATCCTATTTAAGTTATTTACAGAATCGTTGGCGAGAAGGCCGCCGACTTTCGTGGAGAGTGTCAAAAAATTTAGACCACTGCTATGAAAACCAAGTCATTCACGTTAGTTCCCGTGGGACCGGTAAAAATCAAACAGTCATCTATACTCTCAAAAAACGCTGTAGAATTATTATCCAAAAGATAGCTTAAAGCGTCCAATCCCCTTCTCTTAGCCTCATCAATTGTCTGGCCATCAATAATCGCACCTGCGGCGTTAGAAAAACCATCGATTCCATCGCTAGCCACAGAACCTATAACAACTCCCTCAACTCCCCTTATCTTTAGTGCGGCACTCAGAGCCAACTCTTGATTTCTTCCCCCTCTTCCCTTACCGCGTACCGTGACCGTGGTTTCACCTCCCAGAATAGCAACTATCGGCTTCTTCCAGGGCCTATTGTAGTAAAATATTTCTTTAGCGATTCCGCTGACCAGAACACCTGCATCCTTAGCCTCCCCCTCCAGAAAAGTTGTTAACACTAGGGTTTTTAATCCCCTCTTCCGCCCCTCTTCTTGAGCCGCTAAACACACCATTCTATTTGTGGCAATAAGGAAATTAAACACCCTCTCAAAAATTGGGTCTCCAGGCTTAGGGGTTTCTGGATATTCGCCCTCCAACCCTCTATTTAGGTGCTTCTTTACTCCCTCGGGACAAATGTCCCAGATATTATATTCCCTTAAGTAATTAATGGCGTCCTGATATGTGGTTGGGTCTGGCACTGTTGGACCAGAAGCGATGGTTTCTAGGGGATCGCCTACTACATCCGAGATTATGAGGCTAACAACTGTTGCGGGGTAAGCTGCCTTAGCGAGGTTGCCGCCCTTAACAGCCGAGAGGTGTTTACGCACAGCGTTCATCACATTTATTTCAGCGCCGCTTTTAAGTAAAGCTCTGTTGACCTCTTGGAGATCTTCTAGTGAAACTCCCTCTACAGGCAATGGGATGAGGGCTGATCCTCCACCCGAAATTAGACATAGGACTAGGTCGCCTTCTTGGGCTTCCCCCACCAAACTCACCATTTTCTTGGCGCCCCGCAACCCATTCATGTCGGGGACAGGATGTGAAGCCTCAACCAGTTCGATTCTGGAGGTTTTAAACTGGTTTCTGGTGCCCTTGAGAATGTTAACGCACCCTCCACTAATTCTATCCCCTAAAACTTCTTCCACGGCTTCTGCCATGGCGCCGCTTGCCTTGCCCCCTCCTACAACATAGATGTTGTTTAAACTGTTGAGGTCAAAAGTTTTCCTTTTAATTATTAATTTATTCCTCTTTAAAAGAAGATTTTTTTTCGCCGCCCTTCGAGGGTCGGCGGCTCTCAGTGCAGATTCGATTAGTGCCAGCACAATTTCTCTAGCTAACCTGTTCTTTCCGCTGGAATTTTCAATAAGCTTTTGACTGTTTTTTATTATTGCTTTTGACATACTATTTATTTTAAACTTTAAAAATTAAGAAGCTTTTTGTGAAAAATCAAATGTATCTGAGGATGGAGGCATTTAGAAAATAGGATTTATGTTTATTATTTAGAATTTTGGACTATTTATTACAAACTGGGCATTTCATGTTATCCGCTCTGAGACGTGTTATTTTTTTATTTGAAAGACAGGTGGGGCAAATGAGTAGTTCGGTATGGCAGTTGGGGCATTCCCTCTTGGTAAGGCACTCTAAGCATAGTTCAGCTCCGCATCCTGGGCATCTTAAACCATGATCCCTACAGAAACTTTTCCGGTGCCTCTTACACCGATACTTTGCCTTGTTTATGCAATAGTCACAAAACCTTGTCAAGGTTTTCCTCTCCTTTACTATTGGACAGAGTTTCTCGGTTGGCCTTCAATTAATTATTGTTTCTTAATGTATATGTTATATAAATCTTTTATTTTTAGTACTTGTTGTTGGAATAGGTAAAGTGTCCCGCAATCCATTTGCAACCATTTGCGTTTCCCACAAAATGGTTGTTTCTATAGGGTTAGCATTTTAATGATAAAGCATAAATATTGCCTTTTTATTGTTCAATTTGGAGTCCGTCTAATCAAAAGCTACCTCCCCCTAAAACAACAAATTTACCCTTAGACGCTATTTGGTTATAAGGTGACAGGTTTGGAAGAAACTGCCTACGAACTAGTTTTAGAAGCTGGAAGCAAGGGTATACTTCAGAGTGACCTTTGGAAGAAGCTTGGAGTCAATAGCCGGGAAGGTTCCCGCATAGCGGTAAAGCTTGAAAGTAAGGGTTTAGCTAGAAGAGCTAAGGAGCTCTACAAGGGAAGATGGACATATCGCCTCTACGCAAATAAAGAAGAAGAAACGCCAATAACTTGGAACACCCTTAATGACTGCCCCTGCTTTACATGCGTAACGATAACGCGTTGTGGTGCAGCCCAACCAATATCTCCCATCAAGTGTCAAAAATTGACGAACTGGATACAAAAGCAAATAATGGACTTCTGATGCCCCCTCTCTCCGAAGTGGATTTTATTTTTTCTTTTTCACCATTTTAGAAAATTCTTAGCCACAATATACATTTCAGCACTAGTTTTTCTCGAAGCTTCTGGCTTGGTAGTTCTAACGAAGCCAAAATGCTGCTTGACTTCACTCAAAAAACTTGCATACTCCGACCCTTGAAAAGCCTTAACAACTAGTGTTCCACCATTTCTAAGAACTCTCTTAGCTATCTCCAGAGAGGCTCTGGCAAGAAACATCTGGCGCTCATGATCCACACTCCATATCCCACTTACATTAGGTGAACAATCGCTCAAAACAACATCAAACTCCCCACAAACACTCAAAACCCGATTCAGAGTCTCCTCCTCAACAATGTCTCCACAAATGAAGGTCACACCATCTATACTTGAAATCTTGTTAATATCCACTCCCACCACAATGCCCCCGTTGCCCAACTCCTCCCTAGCAACCTGCAGCCATCCTCCAGGGGCACAGCATAAATCAAGAACTGCCTTTGCACCCCTAAAAATCCCAAACTTTTTATCAAGTTGCTTTAATTTATATGCCGCCCTAGACCGATAACCCTCCCTACGAGCCCTGTAATAGTAGTGGTCCTTACGCCTCAAAGAGTAAACACCCCATAAATATTACCATCTCTAAAAAACAGATCTATTAAGCCCCAACATAAAACTTCTGTGTCAAAAATTAAGGTTTACAAAACGTTGGCGGAAGGCCTCCGACTTTTGTCGTGGGGTTTGTTAAAAATACATTTCAACTTATAAAAGGTGCTCCAATTTAACAATTTAGGTGAGTTTTTAGAGGGAATTCCTAATTTTAAAGTAAGGTTTTTAACCCGTGCTCTTATATACCGTAAGTCAAGCATCTTTAGTATTTAAGGTACTAGCCTTTCGTTCTTTAGATTCTGGTGAGAACTTTGACGGAAAACGAAGAGTTCTACAACGCCAAAATTTATTCTCTAAACAAGGAGCGTGTTCCCCTAATTGAGGAGCTACGAAAACTGAGGGAAAGTGCTGAGGGATATAAACAAAAAAGGGACGAGAAAAATAGAGAGGTGCAACTCCTCGCTCAGCAAATAAAAGAGCTTCGAAAGCAAAATGATGAATCCATTTCTCGGCTAAGCCAAATGAAAATGGAGAAAGGAAAACTTTACGAGAAAATTAGAGAACTCTCTTCCAAAATAAAGGAACAAAAAAGCAAACTGTACCCCATAAGTTTTAACGGAGAACAATTAAAGAAAAAAAGAGACGAACTTGAGTGGAAACAGCAAACAACCCCCCTATCCCTAGAAGAGGAAAACACCATCGTCAAACAAATAGAAAAAATGGAAGAAGACCTCGCATACTACGAGGAAAACCTCAAAATACAAAAAACAATAGATCAACTGAAAAAAGAAATGGAACAAACACGACAAAAAATTATTGACATAAAAAACCACATGCAAGAAGAATACGAAAAGAGCAAACCCCTATTCGAACAAATCAAAAATATAACAAAGAGAAGAGACGAACTAAGAAGCTCCGCAGACACCGACCACAAAAACTACATCCAAGTATTCCAAAAAATAATTCAATGCGAAAACCAACTTACAAAAATAGAAGAAGAAATATCAATTTACAAAGCCCAACAAGTCAAAATACAAAAGGAGAGAAGGGAGAGGGAAGCCCAAGAAAAAAGAAAAAAGGAAGAAGAAATAATTCAAACCAAAATAAAACAAGCCCAAGAAAAACTAGAAAAGAAAAAACGAGTAACCCTACAAGAACTAAAACTCGCCATGGGCGAGCAATAAACGTTCTCTAAAATCAAAAGACAACGGTGGATTTCAAAATGAAAAGATTTGAGGAACTGGATTCTCTGTTTCACCCCAAAGCCGCTGCTGTGGTTGGCGCAACCGAAAGCCCTTTCAAACACGGAAACTGGTACATGCGTTCAATACTAAACAGAGGTTTCCCAAAAGAACATTTATACCCCATAAATCCCAACGAAAAAGAAGTACTGGGCATAAAAGCATACCCCCGAGTACAAGATGTGCCAGAACCCCTCGACTACGTTGTAGTGGCAATACCCAAAAAAATAATCAAAGAAGTTGTAAAAGACTGTGTCGAAGCCCAAGCCAAGTTTGTAATGATTTTCACATCAGGATTCTCAGAAAGCACCTCGGAGAGAGAAGAAGGCAAAAAACTAGAAAAAGAACTCCTAGAAATAATACGCGGCACAAAAACCCGAATAGTAGGCCCCAACGGAATGGGTGTCTACTCTTTTGAGGGAAAACTTTCATACCCCTACGTATACAATCCCCCACAAGGGGGTACAGTATCTTTTGTAAGTCAAAGTGGAGGACACACTGTTTCCATGGCCAGCTTTGCCGATTTCTGGAACAACATTCGCTTCAGCAAAATGGTTAGCTACGGCAACGGGATAGATCTGGAAGTCACAGATTACCTAGAGTATTTCGCAGAGGATCCCAAAACCAAGGTTATTAATATTTATGTTGAGGGGGTAAGAAATGGGCCCCGCTTTTTTAAAGCCTTAAAGGAAGCCACCCGCATTAAACCCGTAGTAGTCTGGAAAGGAGGCTGGACTGCGGGTGGTTCACGCGCAACTCTTTCACATACAGGTTCCCTCGCAGGTTCAAACAAAATTTGGAGTATGGTATTGAAACAGGCGGGAGCAGTGCAGGTCTATAGCATGGAAGAGCTTTGCGATGTAACCATGGCTTTCCTTAGGCTTAATCCCCCAAAAGGGGTAAACACTGCTATTGTGGGGGCGGGTGGAGGCCTAAGCGTGGTTTCCACAGACGCATTAGAGAGTGCTGGTTTGAGGGCTCCCCCCTTTAGTGAAAAAACTAGGGAGAAATTGGGCGAAATAGTTCCTGATGTGGGAACAGGTATATCTAATCCCATTGACGCCAGTTACTTTGTCTACTACGATCTAAAAATGTATATCAAAATATTGGAATTGGTAGATGAGGATCCTAATATTGACTTGATACTGTTACAGCATGAGGTGATGTGGGGAGACAGAAACGAGGAGCTCTTCAAAATAGTCAAAGAAATCAGAGAAAGACTGGAAAAGCCTCTGGTTATCGTTTTACACCCTTCCAGTGGGCCTAGAGAGTACCAGCCTGAGACGGAGGCTGAGCGTTTAAAAATCATAAAACAATACCTAAATGAGGGCTTCCTCATATACCCTTCAATACCTAAAGCATCAAACGCTATCTTTAAAGTGATACAGTACCACCAGTTTCTAAAAAGTCGAGAAATTCAAAAAACACCACTGAAGCAGCACTTAATACTGCTTGAATAATAGTGGTTTTCCCGTACTCCCCCTCTTTTTTGGCTGCAACTATTCTTCTGTGTAGGTGCCTATTGACCCCTCGGCCTCCTCTACTGAAACCCTTATTTTCATGTTTTTTAGGGGCGACTGTTTTAGCTGTTTATAAATATACTCAGATATTTTTTCCACAGTGGTTGCCTCAATAGGCAAAAGCAATGCGTCATCCTTGGGAAAAATGTACCTCCTCCTGTTTGCTATAACCTCTATTTCTTCTCCCATCTCTTTGATTTCCACTTCTTTTTCTTTAGTGGGGATCAGTATGTGGTGATCCATTTTTTGACAAATATCCCTCGCTATGTTTCTAACATCGAGAAAGTCCACTATCATTTGCTGGCTGTTCAGCTTATCAGACTCAATCTCAATAGTCACCTTATAGTTGTGGCCGTGTATACGCTCACATTTCGGGTGGCGTATCAGGAAATGAGCCGCAGAAAAGTTTAGGTCAGTTCTTTCCACCTTAAGCTTGTAGACCATTTCTCAAACTTCCCTCAGACATTTAAGTGACCCATGTATATGAAGGTTTCATTCCTTTTCATTTCCCTTGCAACAGTCTCCCAGAACACTTTAAACTTTTCCACGCGAGAAGTACTTCCGAAATTAAATCTATAACTAATTCACCTTCCCCCACTATTTGTCTGCCCAAAAAAAGGTAGCGCACCTTTTTCTGAACGCTTCAGAGGATTCCCAAAACTTTATGGGCCTGGACAGATATCGAAACGTCATTTTTATGGAGATACTTTGCCGCGGCCTCCGTGAACTGAAATAGTTGTTTTATTGTGGGTTTTTCCCCAACTTCGCCATATGGAGTTACAATCTGAATGCATAGGGGGCATCCCAACTTAGCAAGCTCCCTAGCATACCATTCAATATTCTCCGATTTTGTCTGGGATGTAACCACAACCTTAGCGAAGGTTTTTGCCTTTGCCTCAACTAAAACCTGTATAGTTTCCAACTCTCTCTCCACCAGAGCACGCCAGTCTGAAGCAGCCCCCGCCGACTCATCTTTAATATCACAGCAACAGTATTTAAAAAGTTCAGCCACCTTTGAGGCGCACCTAGGTAAAGAACCATTAGTCTCAAGAAAAAGAATATAACCTTCGGAGACAAGGTTCTCTGCAACTTCCCTCAGGAAATCCGTTTGAAGTAAAGGCTCCCCACCAGTAAATGATACCGAGTGAAGATCCGCAGTTTTCAGTTTTCTCACATAGCTACAAAGAGTTGCTGGATCTATGGGATTTGCTTGCCCTGCGAATTTTCCAGTCCCGGGGCTTTCCTCCACTCTAAGCTGAGGTGCATCTGGTTTTTGAGCTCCAGGTGATTCGCGTCTTAGTATGTTCTATAAGATGTCGCACCACCTGCAGCCCCTAGTTCCAAACTCCCCTATAGCTAGGTTGCAGCCCGCGAATCGAGCGATTCGACGAAGGAATAGCTTCCACTCCTCCTATATCTGGCGCTTTCCATAACACGAGCCGCTGACGCTGCCTCCTTCTCCTTTACCTCCCCCCTCTTTTGGGGGATTTGGTAGGAAGAGAACACTTCAGCGACCCATCCCTTAACCAAGACCATCACCTCGAAACAGACCATGTCACATCCTTTTAAATAACTTGCCTCTAATTTAAGTCTGCTCCCCTTCCATACTTGTTCAAAATATGGGGTGCTCCATCGAATCTTAAACATATAACAGTAACTTTTTTTACGTACAGGGGGCCCACTCGTTTATGGCTGGGCGTGAAGGGGACGATTTTGCTCCCGATTTCATGAACCTCCCAGAAAAGTTAGATAGAATACTTCGAAAATCAAACGTAAAAAGTGGGCGTCGGCTACGGTGCAGTCAAATCTTTTGTTCATAAAGCTTATGTACTGGTTTCTACTCTGTTAGCTTGCCTGAGGCGGATTCCTATGTCTCTAGTAGGACTTTTGATGGGTAAGCTGGAAATACTGCTGTGCAATGCAAGGTCAATTGAGCAAAACAGGATGATGGTCGAAAATCCAGACCCAAAAAGTTACGTGGATTCCACAGCAGTAATACTCATGAATAAGGAGGATATGGGCAGCCGCGGAATCAAAAACGGTGACTGTGTTAAAGTGACCACAAAATTTGGGAGCGTCGTTGTTAAAGCCTACCAAACAGACGAGACCAAAAAGGGATTAGCGCTCATGCCCAATGGGCCATGGTTAAATGCCATAATAGATCCAGACATGGATGCCACAGGGAACAATTCCTGCTATATTTTGAAGGCCAGCGTTGAAACCACAAAGGAACAAGTGCTAGACCCAGAAAAACTCTTTGGAAAACTATTGGGAAAGGATGCCGATGAGTGAATCACTACTCCTAAAAAATGGCCTTGTTTTTGACCCGGCAAACAAGATAAACGGGGAACGCATGGACCTAGCCATCAAAAAAGGAGTGATAGTTGAATCAGTGAATGAAAAAGAAGCCAAAATCATAGATGCTAAGGGAAAAATGGTTCTCCCCGGCGGAATAGATATTCACACCCACATAGCCTCACAACATGTAAACTTTGCACGCATGCTTTACCCCTTCTCATCCGACAATTTTCTTTTCACCGCCCCAAGCGTAGGCTTAACATATTCAAGAATGGGCTACACATTCGCCCTCGAAGCCGCAGTTCCACCCACAAAGGCTTTACACACCCACCTGGAATTTTCAGACATACCCTCACTGGATCACGCCTGCCTACTGCTATTAGACGTTTACTGGTACCTATTACCCGCAGTGAGGAAAAAATCCGCAGAGGAAGCAGCCACCATAATCTCATGGCTACTGGAATCCACCAAAACCTATGGAGTAAAACTGGTAAACCCCACAGGAAGCGAAATGTGGAGCCTCAAAAAAGAAATAAAAAACATAGAAGAACCCATAAAGCACCTCGGAGTGTCACCCCTAGACTTTATCAAAATAATAGCAGAGGCAAACGAGCGCTTGGGACTACCACACCCCGTCCACATACATCCCAACAATGCGGGAAAACCGGGAAACTACGAAACAACACTCAAAACACTAAAAGCTCTAGAAGAAATAAAGCCCAACAAAAAGAAGAGAACCATACACCTTGCACATGCACAACTACACAGCTACGGAGGAAACGAATACCTAGAATCCCAAGCAGAACAAATAGCAGAATACATAAACAGCCACCCCAACGTAGAAGCAGACATAGGACAAATGGTGCCCCACCAAACAATAAGTCTCTATGCAGATAACCAACTTCTAAACCAAACCACCAGGGACAAAAAAATATTCACCGACCAAGTTGAACTAGAAGCAGCCTTTGGAGCCGCCCCCACCGAATATAAAATGGACCAAACTGGGAGCATCATGTGGTCCACGGGACTGGAATTGGCACTCAAAGTAAAGGATCCCTGGCAAATCCAGCTGTCAGTAGACCACCCCAACCTAGGACTAATCACCCACTATCCCCAAATCATAGGATGGCTCCTAAGCAAAAAAGCCCGAGATCAAGTCAAACTAGAAGCCGACACACCACTACACTCCATAGATAGGGAATACACACTCTACGAAATAGCAATAATAACCCGCGCCAGCCCCGCACAATCTCTAAACTTACCAAACAAAGGAAACCTATCAGTAGGCGCAGATGCAGACATCGCAGTATACGATTTCAACCCCCAAACCCAAGACCCCGCACAGGAAACAGAGGCACTAATCAAAGCCCTCTCCCAAACACTCTACACCATAAAAAGTGGAACAATCATAATGAAGCAGGGAGAACCACTACAAAAACTCAGAGGAAAAACTTACTGGGCACACAGAGACGGAATCAGCCTACCTGAAAAAGTAAAAATAGAAATGGAACGCTACTACTCACTGGACATAAACAGCCTAAAAACACCCAAAGAAATTCTCTCAGACCCCCAAGAAATAAAATACTAACATAAACACCCATAAAAAAACCCAAGCACAAAAAATCACCCCACTCAAATCCAAAAATTCAAGCCCCCAAAACAATATCCGAAAGTCTACCCCCAAAACATTATACACGACTAGACCATTGATTCCTACCTACCTCATAGGAACACCCTCTCTCCTGCCTGAAACCCCTCGCACTTTTAATACCTCCATCCAATCCGCGAGAGAAACATATCTTAATATAACACATTTTGTCCTCAGCTTAAAAACCACACAAGAATAAACAGTGCAATTATTACACACTCTTTTTCCTCGTTATCAGATCCATAAAAGTTTAAAAAAATTTTAAAAAGGATTTGGAATCTCTGTAATGAAAAAATTGAATCAACTTACTGGAAAATCCCTAAAATTGAGGTGAATTGTTAATGCAAACTTATCCTTGGTGGACCAAAGAGCAAATAGAATTCGCTAAAGAAATAGAGCAATTCGCCACAGAAAACATACCCCGAGCTGAAGAATTATTCTGGACAAGAACCTTCCCCATGGAATTAGTAGAAAAAGCAGTAAAAAGAGGATACTTTGGAGCAGGCATCCCCAAAGAATACGGCGGCCTAGGCCTAGGCTGCACCGGAGCCTGCATAGCCTGTGAACAGCTAAACCGCATGTACGCAGTAGGCCACATCCTGGTAACCAGCTACATAGGTGGACTACACCAAATCCTACATAATGGCACCGAAGAACAGAAACAAGAATGGTTAACCAAAATGGCCAAAGGCCAACTAGGAGCAGTATGCATAACTGAAGTCTTCGCAGGATCAGACGCCGCCTCAGTAATGACCACCGCCGAAAAAGACGGAGACGAATGGATAATCAATGGCAAAAAAAGATTCACAACCACCGCAGGACCCGCAGAAAGATACCTCGTATACGCAAAAACCAGCGACGACCCAGAAGTCCGAAGAAAAAACCAACACCTCACAACCTTCGTGGTGGAAAAAGGAACCCCCGGATTCCACCTAGAAAAAGTAAACCCCCTCGTCGCATTCGACAACCTCCCCAACAGCTACCTAGACTTTGACAACGTCAGAGTACCCGACTTCAACAGAATCGGACCAGTAGGCGGCGGCTGGAACATAATGATGACCGGCCTCAATTTTGAGAGGTTGATTGGTGCTGCTGCGGCTGCTGGTGCTTTGGAAGATGTTATTAAACAAGTGATTTATTACACGAGTAGGCGTGTACAGTTTAGATCGCAAATCAGTGATTTTCAGCATAACCAGTTTAAGATTGCGGATATGATTACCAAGCAGCAGGTAGCCCGCCTCGTTACCTTCTATGCGGCTTATATTATGGATATGGGTCAGATGGCGGCTATAGAGTCTGGTATTGCTAAAATGTTGAATACTGATTACGCCACCGAGATTGGTCTTGATGCCATACAATTGATGGGTGGCGATGGTTTGACCCGCTTCTATCCCGTGGAGAGGCTGCTTCGTGAGGGTAAGATTGGCCAGATTGTGGCTGGTACCAACGAGGTTCAGAAGCTTGTCATCTACAGGATGGGCGCATTGGGCTATTTGGACTGGCCTTACAGACTGCGTTGGAACGAAAAACTGGAGACTCCCACGTTATCTCTTGGAAAGGGACCCTGGTACGGAAAGGAGATAACTGAGGATGTTATGCTTAAGATTTTGGCAGAGGACTACAGGTGCAACCCTGGACTCTACATGGCTATAGACGACTGTGAGAAGGAGACCGGTCTCCCGAAGGAGAGGATATTGGAGCTTTGGGCTAAGCTGGAGCAGAAGGGCTTGATAGTCACATTCAAGGACAGACGTGGAAATGTGATAATGGCTAAAGCGAACTACATAGGTATTAGAAAAGCCTACCCCTTGGAGCACTACAAGTGGTTCCCAGACTGGTTTGACGTGGAAAAATTGGGCTTCTAGAAAAATAAAGGCGTCAAACTATTTTTATTTTTTAATTCGGCTCTTTTTTGCTCCTCTGCATATTTTTACTTTTTTAAAGTGTTTGTGCAGTGTTTTTGAAAAATTTTCAAATTAATATCGTAATAGTTGCAAAAAATTTCGTCTGAATAGATAAAAATTGAAGGGAATAAAATTTTGTCACGTGGCATCTTTGGAATTCACTTTTTTGTTTAAAGCCATCCCTCTTGTTTGTATTTTACGAGTTTGGAGTTGGCCTTTTTCCAATCCTCACTTGCTGATTCAAAAATTCTTTTAGCTCGAATGTTTGCTTCCTTCATGATGGCCTGCTCATCGATGTTGACAAATTTACCTTCAGAAAGTATTACTCTGCCATTTATTATTACATTGTCTACTTCTGTCCCATTTGTGGAATAGACGAGGTTGGGAATAAAGTTTCTGAAGGGGCGGGAAACAGTGGGTGTGAGGTTTAGGTGTCTGAGGTTGAGGGTTATTACGTCTGCCTGTTTTCCCACTTCGAGGCTGCCCACCTTGTTATCTATTCCCAGAATTTTTGCCCCCCCAATGGTGGCTAGTTGAAGGGCTCTCCACGCGGGGAGCATGGTGGGATCCCTATGGAGTGTTTTGGTTAGGAGGCTTGCGGTTCTCATTTCTCGGAAAAGGTTGTGGCTTCCGGGGCCTGGGGCTTGGTCGGTTCCCAGTCCGGCGCTTCCCCCCAACTCTACATAGTGGCCTACCGGGGGGACTATTCCGTCAATCATTCCTATGGCGCTGGGGCAGGCAACCATTTTCACCCCTTCTCTAACCATTAATTCTCTTTCTCTCTCGTTTGTGTCGTGGCAGTGGGCGGCTAAAAGGAAGGGTCCCAATAATCCGTTTTTGTGGAGCACTTTTACCGTGGAAGCATTCTTTCCGTATCTGCTAGTTATTTGGAGTCTTTCTCTTTGTCCTTGGGCTACATGCATGTGTATTCCTGCGTTTTGCTCGACGGCTTGTTCCTTAATGGTTTTAAGCAGGTCAAGGGATACCATGTCTAGTGCTTGGGGCCCATACATGCAGGTTACCAATTCTTCTGAGCCGAATTTTCGGAAGAGTTCTTGGGCCCTTTTAAGCTCGTTTTCTCCCTTGGAGTGGTCAAATTCGTAGAGGTCTGTTGGTTTTAGGTGGGTTCTACTGTATCCTACCTCGTTTATCATTTCGGTGGCGACCACCCTTACCTGCCAAGGCAGGTAAACCTTTTCTAAAATTTCTGCTGCGTTTATGGTGTACTCTGCGAAGGTGGTTGTTCCGGTTCGCAGCCCCTCTAATATTCCCAACTTTGTTCCCCATATGAGGTCTTCCAGATTCATGTGCATGGCCAATGGCAGTATGCCCTTGTTCATCCATTCGATTTCCGGTAAGTCTTGTGCCCCTCCTCGAAGGAGGGTTAATGGGGTATGGATATGACCATTAATCAATCCAGGCATAGTTACGTGATCTGTGCCATCAATTATTCTATCTGCTTCTTTGTGATTGAAACCATCGGTAGGACCTACGTAGGTTATCTTTCCATCCTCAATTCCTAATGAGCCATCTTGAATTATTCCCAGATTGTTTCCCTGGAATGTGATTAGCCAAGTATTTATTATTGCAATATCCATTTTTTTCACTCCAATGTAATTTTGAGCAAGGGGGTAAAAATTGAAAGCAATTCCACTTGATAATCCTTTTTGGAGGCGATAAAAACGTTCGAAAAGGTTGATGCTTAATGGTTCATTATTTTGAGGCTTTTTAAATTTCCCCTTTAACTTTGCTTACTGAAAAAACATCTCCAGGTTTTAGTAGGGATATCCCTGCCTTTTTTCCTATGATTTCTATCTGTATAACCTTCTGGGGGTTTTTTAAGTCCACCTTCCCCCAGCTAATATTTTTCGCTAGGAACTCTATGATTTCTTGGGTGTGATGCTGATCGTAGAATCTCTTATTCACCGTCATTCTCCAAGTCTCGTTTTCCCCGATTCCCCCCGCGAGTTTCTTTACATGTTCCTGAATCTCTTCAAGTTCGGATGAGCACCACACATCGATGGGAACATAATTATAGGTGAACCAAAATTGTTCCGGCTCCTCCCTACACAGCTGTGCAAGCTTCCTATTTATTTCCCTAGGGTCTGAAGACGTAACAATTAGAAAAATTCCCCTAGCCGGTGACCTTAAAAGTTTCGGCTGGTTCTCTCCCACCTTCTCTAATACGTACAAAACCTCCTGTTCAGACTCTTTTATGTTACGCATATCATAAGTGACAAGCAGATTTGGATTCTCCATTCATAATCCTCCCTATTAAGACATTTCACAAATCCTAAACCTTTTAACCATTAATAATTATCCACCCTAAACCTTTAAATTAAACCTTTAATTAGCTATCGAAAAAGCCTTCAAAAACAATTATATGCCATTGAAAAGGCTTCAGAAATTAAGATGGCGTAAAGGTTTATTTATCTCCTTGCATTAGGGAAATTAAAAAATTTTTATGTAAATTGTTCAGAGGGAATTGTTGTGGGTGACCTTTATCAAGAACTTCGGGAAGCGGTCACAAAAATTGATGTGGACAAATTGGGCGAGCTCAAGGAGAAGGTTCTGAAAACGCCCAACATTGATGTTGATAAACTTGTTGAAAGTATCAGAAGCGGTTTAGAAGAAGTAGGAGTGAAGTTCGAATCTGGAGAGTACTACTTGGCGGAGCTCATTCTCATAGGCACAGAAGTATCTGAAGCGGTGCAAAAATGGAAACCTCTATTTGAAAAAAGGGAAGCAAGTAGAAAAATGAAGAAGGCAGTTATTGGCACCGTGGAAGGAGACATACACGATATCGGCAAAAACATTGTGGGCATGATGCTGGCATCCAGTGGTTTCGAGGTAGTTGATCTGGGTAATGATGTTACCCCAGAAAATTTTGTTCAAGCAGTTAGGGAAAACAAGCCGGCGATAGTAGGTATGTCTGCTCTCCTAAGCACAACTCGGGATAACATAAAGAGAACCATTGATGCCCTGAAGGAAAACAAACTGCGAGAAAACGTGAAGATAATAGTGGGTGGAGCCGCCGTGGACGAAGACTTCGCAAAAGCAGCGGGGGCAGACGGATTTGCAACCAACGCTGCCGATGCTGTTCCACTGGTCAAAGATCTTTTGGGAGGCATATAATTTGGCAAATCTTTCACCCCGAGAAAGAGTGGAGATGGTTTTAAACCACGAGGAGCCCGACCGGGTGCCGGTAGATTTTGGCGGGATGAACACCTCCATCTATGAGATGCCCGACTGGTGGCCTAAAAAAGCCCCCTACTTTGGGTATAAAGCCCTAGTGGAATACCTTGGCCTCAAGGATGTGCCCAAACCCTACTTGAACTCTGGAAATTGTGTAATAAATGTGGATGAGAGAATACTTAATAGGTACGGGGTAGATTTCCAATACCTTTACATGTCCATACCCAAGCCTAAGATACGCCCTGATGGAACCATCGAAACCATCTATGGTTTGAAGGTTAAACCAGTAGGCTACTATTTGGAGGTTTACGATCCGCCTCTCGCGGGAAAAATCACCACCAAAGACATAGACAACTTCAAATGGCCTGACC
>JAHAWU010000040.1:0-19675 GCA_018383815.1 Candidatus Jordarchaeia archaeon
TGGGCAACCATCAGCCAAAAATAAATATGTGGAACACAAAAATTAGCCTAAACCATAAAATTCACAGAATTATACAACACAGCATTCTGAGCTAAAACAAACGGAGTAAGCAAACGCTCCTCATTTTGTACAGATAGATCTCTACTCTATTTTTACTCCCTGTTGGGACAGGTTGGTAATGATGGGTTTACCTCCCGCTTTTAGTATAGCATCTGCTATTTGTTTCTGTCTATCCTCAGGGGATAGAGCAATCATGCAACCTCCTCCACCAGCGCCCGTTAATTTTGCGCCATACGCTCCACTCTGCCTAGCCGCATTTATTAGTTTGTCAAGCTCAAAGGTGGATACTCCAATTGCTTCCAGCAATCCCTGGTTGATGTCCATTAATTCTCCAAGTGAGCGAAAATCGTTCTTGTCTAAGAGTTTTAGGCCTTCCATAACAATGAGCCCAATCGATTTAATAATTGGCTTCATTATTTTTTCCTGTCTTTGCTTTCTTAACTTCACCTTTCCAACCCATTCTGCAGTGCTCCTTTTAACACCTGAGTTCCCAATCACAAGGGGAATTTCGGTTTTTATTTTAACCTGCTTCATATTCCCCTTCTCGTAAAGTATTGCACCACCATAGGTTGCAATTGTGTTGTCGATCCCAGAAGGAGTTCCATGAACGGTTTTTTCAGCTCCAAAGGCTATACTTGAAATTTCAGAGTTCGACAGATCTAGGTCCAGACAAACATTCAAAGCCGCAGCAGTAGCTACAGAAACCGCCGCAGAAGAACCCAACCCAGCGCCCGGAGGTATCTCTGATTTTATCGAAATATCGAAGCCTTTATGTAAGCTAGTTAGAGAAGAAATCTCCTTGCAAACAGTCCATACTGGTTTGAAAATTTGCGGTAAATGGGGAGGAGGATGGCTTTTATCAATTTTAAACTTTGCCGCCTGATCATATTCTTTTGAGTAAACTCGAGATATTTTCTCGTCACGCAAATTAACAGATACATAAACGCGTTTATCTATAGAAGCCACTAAAGCGGGCTCACCGTAGACAACAGCATGTTCACCGAAAAAAAATAACCTTTCCGGGCGCAGAGGCGGTCACCATGTTTAACACACCCATAATTAGACGTCGCAAGCCTTCTAAAAATTGTTACTATTCAATTAAAATTTAAAATAATAATTAGCACTCATCACTGTCTCCTAACTTTGGCTTCAAATTCTTCTACAGAAACGGGTAGCTGCCCGTCGGGTGGAATTTCTCCTCTCTCCCTGAGAACTTGCCGAGCTAATAGCCAGTATATTAGAGAGAGAGCTCTACGCCCCTTGTTATTGCTTGGAATTACCAAATCAATATTCGCAGTAGAATTATCTGTATCGCATAAAGCAACAACTGGAATTCTAGCCTTGGCTGCCTCACTCAAGGCCTGTGAATCAGCCCTAGGATCAGTAAGCATTATAACATCTGGCTCGATATATCTGTCGAAAGACGGATTAGTGAATGTTCCCGGGATGAATCTTCCCGCAATTGTATTAGCATGAATTATGCTGCTAAACTTGCGTACTGGTCTTTGACCATACTGTCTAGCGGACACGACGGCTATACTGGCAGGTTCAAATCTCGCTAAAAAGCGACCGCCAATTCTTATTCTCTCATCTGTTTTTCGGATGTCGAGAACATAAAGTCCATCAGACCTTACTCGGTAGATGAAGGGCTCCATACTCTTCGTTTTGACCTGAGTTCCAATATGGACACCAGCAGCTAGATACTTATCCAATGGGATTAGCAGTTCCGGCTCAGACATTACTTAACACGCTCTAAATTGTGATTTGATTTTGATGTCTAGTCAAATAAATTTTAAACCTAAAAATTTTGTGGATTAGGTATGTTGACTAAAGGGAATTACATCATCAATCAGATTAACATGACTTAGTAACATACGTCTACAACAATACCTTGTAAGTCCCATACTAGTTAAAACTGCATCGGGCGGCTCTCCTTGTCTTACTCTCCTAAGAAACTCTTCCCATTTGTCTCCTACTACTTTTCCACATGTAAAGCATCTTATGGGTATTATCATAAATCCAATCACCATTAAAAATTTAGGAATGCTCAGACTTTTCCAAGTACACAAGATTATATATAGCTTACCACATTAACATTATTTGGTTTACAAGCGAATAAATTTGGAGGCCTCCATAATTTCTTCATTCTAAGGGGGGATGGTTACCTATAACTTTTTTGTTCTTTTGCTCGGGCGCCTCTTCCTCCAGGTTTCTTAGGTTCCTTCCGTCTTGGGTCTGAAACTAGAATTTTTCTGTCATACTCTAAAAGTTTTTGTCTTATTTGAGGGTCATCGAAATATTGAGTTAAGGCCTTCGAGATGGAGGTTCTAGCTGCTTCCGCTTGGCTAATCACTCCTCCACCCTTCACAGTAACATCTATGTCAACTTTATTACATAAATCAGGGCCTACAAGGATTAAAGGTTCCAGTACCTTTTGGCTAGCTAGAAGCGGTTGCATCAGTTTAATGGGGATATTATTAACTCTAATTTTTCCCGTACCAGGTTTTAAGACCGCCCTAGCTATTGCATTTTTTCTTTTTCCACTTGTTAATATTACCACTTTTTTACTCAACATTACTCCTCCAAGATTAGATTCTATTAGATGAAGGGAACCACCCTATTTCTCTGGAAAGAGTTTCTATTGTAATGTAGCTAGAGTCCGTTTTTTTGACATGCGCATCAGTAATTGTTTGAGCGGAAACTTGGTTGTAAAATTCAGGGGTTCCTATGTAAACTCGCAGACGCTTATAGGCTGCTTTTCCTTTAGGTTTCTTCCAGGGAAGCATGCCCCGAATGGTACGTTTAACTATCCTATCGGGCCTACGATAATGAAAAGGCCCCTTCCAAGGAGCGGTATGTGTTCTGATTTCTAATCTCGATTTATATTTAGATATGACTGCGCTTCTCCTGCCGGTAATTACCGCTTTTTCAGCGTTGATAATCGCTATTTTTTCGCCTCTTAGCAGGCGATTAGCAACCACACTCGCTAACCTTCCAAGAATTAGGTTAGTGGCATCAATTACCGCCAAATTTTCAATTGGCAAATAGTCTCTGTTCTTCTTTTCCTTTGGTTTCTTTATAGTTTCTTCCAATTTGGCCCCTTTTCCTTCTTCTGACATTTCGCTCACTCATCTATTTGATTATTTTCACCTTAGTACCGGAAGGATTTCTTCTGATGAGTTCTTGAATGGTTATACATTCTCCTCCAGACTTTTTTGTTTTGTTAACAGCCTCCTCAGAGAAGGACAATGCTGCTATGCAAACCTTATGTTCTAGCTCTCCTGAACCTAAAACCTTTCCGGGCACTAAAACAATGTCATCAGTAACGGTGTGCCTATTAATTTGGGACAAGTTTACAGAGGTCCTGTTCCTTCTAGGTTTTCTTAACTCTTCTGAGACTCTTTTCCATATCTTACTTTTCTCTGATTTTGATTTTTTCTCCAGTTCAACTATTAATTTCCAAATTTCGGGATTTGTGGGTCCTGTTGTTTTAGGCAACTTTAGACCTCCGCTTTTTATTGTATCTTTCGAAGCAAATATGGTCTTTTTAGGCGAGCAGTGATTGAAGTTGTTTAACCTTTTTCTCAAATATTTCTATAGCAGTTTCTACAATTTTTTCTGGAGGGAGTGCACCTGTAGATTCGATACTAAATATAAAGGAGGAGTCATCCGCATCAACGTGAATGGCGTCAAATTCACATTTTTCTTCACATGACTTACACAGAGAACAATTTAAAACATCCTTAATCACAATTGATTTATTTTTCAGATCCAAAACACCCTTTGGACAAATTGTTACACATTCACCACAAGCTTCACATTTATCTCCCTCAAGTTGGACAATAGGCTTATATTTATAAGCACATGTAGAAACAGGTTGATATTTTGCATGGTCTTTACCTTGGCCGAGAGAAGCAAAAGCTTCCAGCACTATACGTTGCCCCCGAGCCAAACGAACAATTGGGATTTTATCACTAACGGGAACTACTGAAGGATCTTGAGATTTCAAGTCTCCAGAATAAACCGTCACACCCTCTTCTTCCGCCTCCCTCTCAAGCGTGAAAGTTAGCTGACACTGTGTGCAACCAGCTCCCTGACAACTGCATTCTTCTGGTAAAACATAATTCTCTAAATCGGTCTTAAGAGGAATGAGGCCCAAACGGTGCGCAAGAATTTCATCGAATAGCGGAGACGTGTTCTCGATGATAATGACTTCTTCGATGGCCATAGTTGGCACTTCGGCTAAGATAATACGCCTTAAGGCATTGGCAAACGCTACATCAACATTTTCAAGCAGGAACCTTAGATTATTCGTGTCCTTAGATAATATTCGTATATTCATAATCACACCAACGAGCTACATCAAAGTTGAATAAAAATGATGCTCAACCTTAGTAAAGTATTGAGTAAACAGCATATGAAATTATAATATAAAGTTACTTGGTCTAAACTTAAGATTCTCGAGCTGAAATAAATAACTGATTTTTAGACCCTCCGACCACGTCGACCTCCTGGTCTACGTGTGCCATCATGTGGATACGGAGTTACCTCTTCGATTCGCCCAATTCTCAATCCAGCCCTAGCCAAGGCACGTATCGCTGCTTGAGCCCCTGGCCCTGGTGTTTTGGGACCGTGCCCACCTGGTGCTCTGACATAAATGTGTATTGCTGTGATACCCTTATCCATAGCTGCTTGCGCTGCCCTGTAAGCTGCTTGCATAGCAGCGTAGGGAGAGGATTCGTCCCGATCAGCTTTTACAATCATACCTCCTGAGTAACGCGCGATTGTTTCGGCACCGGAAATGTCCGTTATGTGAACTATGGTGTCATTATAAGAGGAGTATATGCGAGCAATGCCCCAGTGAGGTTTTTTGGATTTTTCACTCACTTTTCATTCCCCTTAATTAAAATAGTATTATCCTTCAACTTTAGTTTTGACGCGTTCAGGATGGTTGGGGTCGCTTAGCGGTGAAGAAGGAGCGAAGGACACCAAACTCTCTTCCTCTCTAGTTACTAAGTATCCCGGCGATGTTACGCGTCTATTATCTATTGCTATGTGTCCGTGTGTTATAAGTTGCCTTGCATGATAAATGGATTTGGACAACCCCAACTTATTAACTATTGTCTGTAACCGCCTACCTAATAAATCCTCAATGTTAAGTTTGAGAACATCATCCAAGGAAGCTTCAAGATTTAGTATCCCTAAACGGTGAAGTCTTCCCACCAATAATTTCCTTGATTTTTCTTGTTGCTCGTCGGGAAGAGCGAGGTACCGTCTAGCCTGATCCCTAAAGTTGCTGAGCATTGTGCTTGCGCGCCAAATCTCTCTCTTATTCCTTAAACCATACTTACCTATGAGAATTAGTTCACTGTGTATTCTATCCTTCTGGAAAGGATGCTTTGGGGTATTGTACTTCTTTCTATGTTTTTTAGGATCGCCCGTTTCAATCACCTCAAGTCTACTTTTTCTTTCTCCTTACACCCACTGTTTGACCTTTACGTCCCGTAGTTTTAGTGTGCTGCCCTCTTACCTTGAGTCCTAAGGCGTGACGTATGCCCCTGTAGCTCTTCATTTTCCTCATATCATCAATATCGGTTTTGATGGCTAAAGTGAGATCAGAACCAGTGAGATGTAAATATTCACCTGAACTTACGTCCTTCTGTCGATTAACCATCCATTTGGGAATACCATGTTCTACTGGATTGGCCAAGACCTCCTCAATTTTTCTAACATCTTGATCTGAAACAAATCCCATTCTAATGTTAGGGTCAAGCCCAACTACCCGTATTATGGACTCCGCTAACCTAATGCCCACTCCTTTAATTCCAGTTAGAGCGTAGGCTAGCTTTTTTGAACCGTCTAAATCTGTACCAGCAACTCGAACAAGATAACGGTACTCTTCCGACGACAATTGTAAACACTCCTTATTAGGGAATCAAAAACAACAAAACACCAAATAAACTTTACGTACAGCACCAACAGCAAAGAATAGTAAAAACATTAAAAAAATAAATGTATCGCCTATTTTCACAGAAAACAAATAAATATCCTAAGAACTCTAAACTAAAAGGTAGCTAAAAGTCACAAGAATTGAGAGAAATAGAGCCAAGATGCCGGGGTAACCAAGTGGATCACGTTATAGGCGTACAAAAACGGTGCAGATACTTACTAATGTAGTTAGCACAAGCCTGGAGAAATACTAGTAAGCCTGTGATCCGAAAGGATCGCGCGAGTTCGAAAGGAAAATATATAATATTTACCCGAGTGTCTCGCCCCCGGCGCCAATAACTACTCTTTTAGTGGCTAGAACATATTTTGACTTGTTAAAACTAGTTGGGAATAACTGGATTTGGATGCTTATTCCTCAGCTTCCTCGCGTCTATCATGTTTTTTCCACATAGGAGGGTAGGTTCCCGGCTCCATTAAGACACGGTTTATTTCCACCGCAACCCCATGGTTTGAGGCGTACATTTCTTGACTGCTCATTTTTGCTATTCCCAATGCTACAGCTTCATTTTTAAGCGTGAAGATTGAAACTAGATCACCAGCTTTTATTTCGCTCTCTAGTTTAACTATTCCAGGAGCGGTTAGATTTGCGCCGTGACAAATAGAATCTACGGCAGAGTCTCGTATAAAAATTTTTGGAATATGCTCCAGTGCATTTTCCATTGGTTGTATAATTTTTCTTAGAAATGATTCGTCTCCATCTTCCTTCCAGAAATGGTAAGCATCAACGAGGTCGTAGAGGTTTGTTATAGTATCTTCTTTGAAAGGCCCCGTTCGAGTGCGTCTGAGTTCTCTCATGTGGGCGCCACAACCTAAAACCTCACCGATGTCGTGGCAGAGCTTTCTTATGTAGGTGCCAGCTTCACAACCAACACGCAGGAGCCCATTTCTAGCCTCTACTTCGGTTAGTTCAATATAGTATATTTCTCTAATCCTCACCCTCCTTTTAACTGAGGAGCGGAGCGGTGGACGCTGATAAATTTGTCCCGCAAACTCGTTTACAACTTCTCTCAATCTACTTTCAGACACATCCCCGTGAAGCCGAATTACACAAACATATTCTTTCCCAGCCGGAAGGAGAGCTTGAACTACTTTAGTTGCAGATTCTAAAGCCACAGGAAGCACACCGGTGACTTTGGGATTTCACTGCCCCCTATGCATTTAAAGGAAGCTCTAGTGTCCCAGCGTGGCCTGCCTTCTTAACATTTAAGATTTTTTTGACCCAGCTAACCACTTCATGAGAAGTGGGACCCGGAGGCTTGTCAACATTGACTATCCCGTTTTTTATATAATCTTCTATTGGACGTTCGTTGGGTGAAGTTCCATACTCCGGACTAGTGACCGCGTTAGCCTTCTGGAGTATCTCTCTTTTCTTGTCGCTGGGTAAAAAACGCTCGACCATTATCCATCCCCACTAAGTTTTTAAAATAAAAATAAAAATATTGGGTTACCTTTACCGCATAAGTCTTAGATTCACTTTTACTTCTTGCTTCATTAAATCCAACAACCCTGCTTTTTCTAGCGCACTAATGATTTCGCTGTCTTCAGCCCCACGTTTGATATCAATTTTGTTCTCTGTAACCTCCAAGTGCTTTATATTCGCTCGGCGTCTTCTAACCTTGTTTAGTGAAGGGGGCCCGGAAATGAGAACATAGTTTTTGTCGATGACCTCCACTATTACGCATTTTTTGCCGGCTTCTCTTCCCACTAATTTTACGCAAATTCTTCCCGGTTCAATCGCAACCATTTTTCTAAACCTCCAGTCGCTCTCGAGTCTTCCTTCCAGGTCACCCTAGTAGGTTCAACCTCTTAGGAGGACGAGGCAATATATTCTTCCACCGCTGTCTTTAAAATCTTTACTATAGAATCAAGCGACCACAATTCAGTGTTAATTATCACATCAAAAATTGAGTGGTCATCAATGTTAATATTATAAATTTTTTTAAATCTCTCCTTTTCACTCTTCTCCCTAGCAAGAGTTTCTTCTAAAGCCTCCTCATAAGACTTGTTGTCCCTCTTGGCTAATCTTCTGACCCTTACTTCCAGTGGGGCAGTTAGTAATATCTTTATGTCAGCATACTCTTGCGCCATCCAGGCGCTCAAACGAGCATCAATAATCACGTTTCCCCTTTCTGCCTCCTTAATAGTTTCCTCATCAATCTGATGATCTATCTCGGGATTATCCTCGACGTAAGAGCTAAATTCTTCTAGACTCATACCCTTATCTTTAGCTAAACGGCGGAAAATTTCCCCTGAAGAAATGTACCTCAAATTAAAAATTTCAGCTAAGAGTTTGGCACAGGCAGATTTACCCACGCCATGCTCTCCGCTAATTGTTACAACAATACCCACTACTCACTGCCCCTAACACTAATCTTATAAAAAGATCTTAAACATTTAGAGCAGAGGTACCCACCATAAGGCCTCTCTGGCCGCCTCTGAGTCTTTGACTTCAAATGTGAGACACTTTCACTCCAACATCCTTGGAGAAGCGCCCCGCAGGAAGCACAAACGGGTTTGTTGGCCTTCTTTCTGCGATAATGGGTTACAAGTTTCCCGCCTGAAGTTCTAACTTTTTTTCTTAACATAGATCTAGACCTATATTTTGGGCTAGGCAACTTATTCATCACCATCCTAAGTTTCAAAATTTACTCCAAACAATCGCTGAAAAATCCCAGCAAAAGCAAAGTTAGTAATAAAGTACCACCAAATGAAGAAAATTCCGAAACCGGGAATAAGACACCAAGCATCAGCGGCAATAGGTACGTTTAAATTCATTACGTAGTGGAAAAACGTGTACCACTCTGAGGGCATCGCAAAAAGGTAAACTCCCGGAAAATAGCCCAACCCCCCCATCTGCCAAATTAACCAGTTAAGGTCCAAATACTGTGGCCCAACAAGCCCTCCAAGCATTCCCTCGGGAATACCAGGGATGCGGGCCAAGTTAATTGGAAGCACCGCAACAATGGAGGGAATCATACGTTCGAATCCGGGAAACCCATATAGGCCATATAGATAATAGAAAAGAGCCATAAAGGGTATCATATAAATGAGGGTTGGTTTCATCCGCGTAGACGCCTGTTCTCTCTGGATTCTCTCAATGAATTTCCTTTTTCTTTCTAGTTTCAATATTAATTTTTGGTTATTCTCCTTTTTCGCATTAGCCATTGCTTCGCGCCATTTCCTTATCTCCCTACTATATCTGCGAATCTTAGCCACTGGTAAGACTAATCTGTTAACAGCACTCGCTGTGATGCTGAGCAAAAGAGAAGCACCCAAGACAACCCACATTGACCCCGGAGGGACGCTAAAACTCATTTTAACACCTTCTCATAATGATACATACCCTATTTCTTTAACGACTTAAATAACTTAACGGTCTCAGCCGCAGCCTCTTCTGCCTTTCCATCATGGTTCATAATTATCTTGACGGTTGAACCCGCTATCTCAGCGCAAGCCAAGGCAGCTGATCTACACATTTGCTGGTGTAGATTTATATCCTCGACAGATTCAACATCGCGACTCCTGGTAGTATCTTTACTCCGTCTACCAGCTATTTCCTCAGGAAAAGCCTCCACTAATATGATAATATTAGGGCAGAGAGCCTCAACAACCCACATAGGAAGACCAGGCAAGAAGCCTTCAGGTGTCCTGATCAGCATATGGGTGTCCACAATTACAATCTTGTCTCTAGCCATATTAGCAATTTTTTCAGCTGCTGAACGCTGTATCTTACGCTGGATTTCAGCAGGCAAACTTCTCATTTGATCTCTATTCTCCACCAAGCCACTGGATCTGGCTTCCTCAAACATAACTGTTCCATAATTCACAAGTACAACTTCACCAAAGCCTAAAGACTTTAAAGTTTCAAGCGCAGCGTCCAGAACTGTGGTTTTACCACTACCCGGCAATCCGGTCAAAACGAATACTTTACCTTGTCTATCAGCCAAGCCGAAATCCTCCTACTTTATACCAAGCAATCCCCTTAAAGCAGGGTTAATAGTGGCAAGCTGCTCCTGAGCAATGATTTGATAATACTGATAAATAATACCCACTGTTAACAGCATTCCCACCCCTGAGCCCAGGGCCCCTGCAAAATCAGCCAAGGCAGCCAAAACGCCAACACCTAAACCTCCAAGAATTGTGACCACTGGAATATACCTATCCAGTATTTTTTCAATAATTACAGGTGATCTTCTGAAACCAGGCACCATCATCCCTGCTTGAATGAGTTGATTTGCGATATCCTTAGGACTTAACCCAGATACGTCAATCCATATGTATGCAAAGAGCCCACAGAAACCAGCGAATAACAAAAGATAGACTCCCGCCCTCACGGGGTCGGCAAAAACAGAGGGCAAACCGTGTGGTGTCGTAAGATAGTATACTAGACCTCCATGGGGTGTGAATTGGCCCTGAGTTCCCCAAGAAGGAATAAATTGACCAAGAAGGTTTACTATGGGATTGAAGTTCCAACCAACATTATATTGAGCCACCCAGTAATACTGCACCAACAAATTGGGGTCACCTAGTAATGCTAAATAATTGTAAAAGGGTTGAAAACCATAATTGGTCCACAAAACTTGAGCTACAATTAGGGCGTTTGCATAGAGGGCCCAAACCAAGATGACGGGTATATTTGAAGTATAGAAGAATTTTATAGGATAACGTCCTCGAAAACCACGATAACGAGCATATTGTAGGGGAATTTCAACTCTCACAGACTCGATATAAACTACAACCAAAAAGGTTATGATGCTAGCAATTAAACCAATCAAGTCTGGTTGGCCGTAACCTCGGTTAAAGAGATGCCAAATATCCGCATGAGGATACATAAGTTGAAAAATAAAGGCGACCCTAGCCCACTCAACAGCCGTAGGAAGCCCATTTATAAAATATGTGTAATCATAGATATTTTGGGGCGGATAAAGGGTTCTAAAATGGCTGATTGTTTGTTGGAATACACTATAAGTATAGCTGTAAGGGAAGGAAAGGGTTTGAATGGTTGCAAGGATTATGCCGCTGGCGAGATAGTCGTAGGGACTTGTGGTAGTGTTAAAACAGCCCCAAAATATTTGGCCTGCAACATTTGCAGCGATGAATAAGCTTACTCCACTGCCGAGGCCCCAGCCCTTCTGAATTGTTTCATCCATTAGTATGAGAAGTGTTCCAGCAACTGTGAGTTGAACAAAAACTAGGAGCATTTTGTCACCAGAGAGTTGTCCGTAGGCGCCGGAGAATATGTAAATTGCAGCCTGCACCATTGTAACTAGAAAAGCTAATATCTTCTGTGTCCCAGTAAAAAGAGCGCGATCCTCAGGATTGCCATATTCCATCTGAATCAGCCTGGAGCCGACAAGCAGCTGCATTATTAATCCCGCTGTCACGATTGGCCCAATACCGAGTTCCATTAGAGTACCACGTGAAGACGCAAGAATTACACGCATAAAATAGAGGTAGTCATACCCTTGCTCCGTTTGAATACCGTATAGAGGAGTGTTAGCCATTACGAGAAAAATTATGAGTATTACTCCAGTCCAGAGGAGCTTTTCTCTAAAGGATACTTGACGTTCAGGGGCTCTTATCTCTGGAAAGAACTTTATTAGAGGCTTAAAGGCACTTAGAAATAGTCCCGGCATTTTTCATTTCAGCCTCGGCTTTTTTGGTTTGACGCATCATTTGGCTTTGTGGAGTAAAGTGGATATAGTTTTCTTTATATTTTTTGCTATTAATCAGAGTTATAGAATAAATTTTTACTATAAATTATTCTTTTTCCATAAAAATTTTTGAGATTCACCTTGTTAAAATACTAAGAACAGTAAAATATTATTTGGGGATAAATTCTCTTTTTATTGATTGGGAGTAACTACTTTTCCACCCGCAGCCTCAATTTTTTCTTTGGCCTTTTCAGTGAAGCTTTCTGCCTTGACCAGAAGGGGTCTTGTTACTTTGCCTGATCCGAGGACTTTGTCGTATCCAAGATTATGAAGGTCTATAACTAGCATGTTTTCTTGTTTTCCTGAGGAAAATTTTTCAGCAAACTGGTCTATCGTGCCCACATTAATTGTTTCGGGGTTTTTCACTATCCTTTCATAGCGGGTGAATCCGTATTTTCCGAAATAGTCTGGTTCGTATTTTATGGTTTGGATCCATAGATGTTTATGTTTTCCAGTTTGTCCTCTGCCGCCTCTCTGACCTTTGCTCCTATGTTGGCCTACTTGTCCGAAGCCATGAGTTCTAGACCCACGCATTTTCCGCGTTTTTTTCCTTCTCCTTATCACCGTTATCACACACTAAATATTAATTTAGTATATTGTGGTTGGAGTAAGCTGAGAGTCTTTATATTTTTTGCTATTAAAATATAGATAGCTAAGTTTTCGAAAAGGTAGACATTATTTAAATTTTAAATATAAGAAGAATCATGTTTTGGTTCTTTAGAGAATTAAGGTTCATGTACCCTCTGCTTTTAGGCTTTTTGGGCTCTTATCTCTAGAACCCTGTTTTTGTATCTTGATTCTACCGTTTTGGGGTTTATGCTACAGGGCATTTGGATTTCCTTATTATATTTTTTCATGTTAGAGTTGACCCATATGTAAATTGTATTTTTAGTAGCATCTACCTTTATGTCGTCCTTTTTTATGCCGGGAATTTCGGCTATGACTATTATTTCCTTCCCCTCGTCAAATACATCAAATAATGGTTCTTCTTCTTTTTGTTCGATTTGCACTTCAGGTTTGAATAGGTCTTCGCTTTTTCCAATTGGCTTGATTTGAGGCTTACCGTCTGGGCCCAGAGTTACGGAAAAACCATAGAACAGGGGTGGGAGGTTTCGAAAGAACTTTTCTGGATCTTGGAGTAATTTTTCCTGATTTTGGAAAAGCTGACGCATCATTTCCTCTATGATTTCCTGGAACTGTTCAAAGTTTTCAAAGATATCCCAGAAGGGGAATCGACGCTTCCTTTTTTTATCGTCAGTCAAATACAAGCCTCCTATTTAACGATGTAATCATAGGGATATAATAATGTATCGAAAGCGGTGTATGATTACTGCAGCGGCAAGAAAAAAGGTTTTCAGTTTTTTCAATATTTATGTTTTGAAAGTGTATATTTATTCCAAATAGGAAAAATTAAAAAGCAAGTTATTTAAATCATTTTCCTTAAAAGTTCATTTATTTTTTCTCCACGGTATCCAAGCTCCCCACTTGCCCTAAATGGCCTTTTTTTGGGATTGTCGAACCCTCCCTTCGGAGGATGCAGTCTAAAAACAGGTTTCAAGTCTGGCAAATCGCTAAGTTTCGCCTGGTTTTTGTAAACCGCCTTTGAGAAGGCATCTACACTGTCAAACTTTGACTTTTCTTTCAAATATTGATCTGTAAGTCTCTTGTTACCACTAAGGCGCCCTCTTTTACTTAGTAGCAAGCTTAAAGTTTCTTCATCTATTTCTCCCCATGTGATATAATCTTTGGCCTTCTGGAGCATTCCAAGGTAGCTTGGAGTACTTTCTATTAAGGTTGCGTGGTTTAAATGATGCAATCTAAGCATTTTTAGAGTATCGTTTATCTCTCTTCGGACATTAACTGTTCCCCTAATTCTTACTACAGCTAGAAGTTTGTTTGATTCCATCTAATTTAGCTCCTTACCCAATCCTTTGGATGCATAGTTTCATAGGTTTTTCTGAGCGCATCAAATGTAGCATATGCGAAGTTTACGGTGGTTTTGGTGTGTCCCCGTGACCATGACCATACATCAGTAATGCCAGCTAATCTTAAGATTATTCTTGCAACATCAGAGGCAACGATTCCTACACCTCTAGGCGCGGGAATAAGTTTAATTTCTACACTTCCTGATTTGCCTCTTACTTTGAAAGGCAGGGAGTGTACATCGCCACAACCGCATTCCCAGCTTCCACATCCCCGACGTATGGGAATTATGTTCATTTTGGCGCTTATTATTGCTTTTCTTATTGCAGGGCCTATTTCCGCGGCTTTCGCCTCGCTTATTCCTAGGTAGCCGTTATTGTTACCAACAGCTACGGTGGCTTTAAACCGATTTTTTTCTCCAGCGTCTGTTTGTTTTTGAACTAGATTTATGTCTATTACTTCTTCTTCTAACCCGGGGAGGAGAATATCTACTATTTCGGGCTCCATGATACGTAGGCTTTGCTGGAAGATTTCTTCTATGCTTGTAATTATTCCTTCTTTAACCATCATGCCGACTCTTGTTTTTGGCTGAAATTCTTCTTCGTATTCTGTCTTGGACATTTATTTCTTGCCTCCAAAACTCTCAAGAATCGCATTTTTTACGGTGTCAAAATGTTTGGGCAGATTTTCTGGTTTCACTCCACGTTTTAGCTGTTTGGAAAATTGTCTATTGTAGAGGTCAGGATTCTGGGATTGAAGCATTTTAGCGTATTCTGCTATGTGTTCACCGCGTATACGTGAATCGTCGGGAAGTATATCTTCTCCATGTGGAACCTCAAGGTTCGCATCTAGAGCACCTTTTAGAACCGCAAAAAGGCTGCTGTTTTTAACAGATGCTTGCAATCCAATATCGAGAATAGTTTTCTTAATTTTTTTCTTTTGCGCCTTTAGACCAATAAGGAGACCTATTAAATAGGCGGCAGGGATATTTCCGCAGTGCCCTTTCCACCCATATTTTTTCTTGAGCTCATGCGTATGCGCGGAAAGCAAAACTTTATCGCCCTGAGGTAGAGAATCTATTATCTGTGCAGAAATATTGTTTATACTCCTTCTTACAACTAACCTAGGTAGTCCTGAGACTAGCAGTCTCCGCCTTAGATAATAATTTGTTTTTTGTTCTCTTCTTCTTCTTACTGGAACTTTGTATGTCGGGTTTTTAGGCATCGCTTAAACCTCTAACGAAAAATTCATTCAAATCAATTAGGGAAGTAGGATGGTAAAGTAACAACAACATTTATCGTTTAAAAGGTTTCTACCAAAGTAATTATTGTTTATGTCTAAATCACGTTTTTATCAAGTTCTAAGAGTTATCGTCTCGTTAATTTTTGTTCTTTTATGTAGGTTTTCACATGGGCCACATTTCGGAATGTGCCGCCCTTTGCCTTCAGGTAAAGGGTTCTATAAACGGAAGGAGTAATTACTCTTCTAGCTCTTAAATCTTTCAGGAGTCTTCGGATTGGCCTAATTTTCTTCATCCATAGCTCTTTTCTTGATACACGAGAGTACTTTGCGCCTCTGATTTTTCCTTTACCTCGTCTCTGCCCTTTCCTTTTTTTCTTGGCAAGAAGCCTAGCTCTTCCCCGGCTGGTTCCCATAACATCTTTTGCACGTATTATTTTGTTTTTAATTAGACTTCGAATATCTTCCTTCCTAATGGCCATTGAAACTTTATCCAGATTATCAGGGTCTATCCATACCTTATTTTCGCCAACTTTAAGGAGCCTTGCCGCAATTTTTCTCTGAGCTCTAAGATTCAATTTGCTCTACCTCTCTTTTTCTAATAATTTTTCGCATTCCTTTTTTGCAGGTTTACCTTAACTCTTATTTGAGGTTATTTCTTTCGCCTTTTCGACCCACTTTTTAATTTGTTCAGCAGGCACTTCAATTATTTCAGATAGCTCCTCTATTTCCGTTTCCTCAGCTAAATCCTCAGCGCTGAATATGCCAATTTCTTCTAGCTTCTTAGCTGTCGCCTTATTTATACCTTCAATAGCTGTTAATTCAGTTTCTCCAGCTACCTTCGGGGCTTCTTCGACCTTCTTTTTCCGAGGCTTCTTTTCTGCAGCCTCTAACTCTTCTAGTTCCTCTAAGTCCTCTTCTTTTATTGTTTCGCCTTCTTCCAAACCTTCTTCAAGTTCCTCTTCTTCAGCCAGTATTACCCTTGGATTAAGCACCCATATAGCCCTTTTTTCAGCCTCATCCATAATATCAACAGCTTTACGTCCACCGACGGAATTCGCTATGCGAATTGCCTGCCTCTCGGGGTTCACCTTGTCTAAATCTTTAACATTATAGACTAGCACTTCCTCGAATCCTGAGGGATGTAAACCCCTAATTTTTTTGGGACTACCATATCCTATACTGGGAGATTTAGGTACACCCTTTCTTTTGAGCCTCATCATATTGTCAGTACCCTTTGGTGCACGCCATCTACTTTTTACCCTCTTATAGCGCCAACTCTCATAGGCTACGAAAGTGGGTTTTCTTGCCTTGATTTTCTTCCTAACTTGTAGGAGTCTTTTTTCACTCAAGTTAGCATCCCTTCTAGAAGGTATCGTAACAATTGATTAGCATAAAGTGAGAATGAGACACTCTCTTTTTAGCTTTGCAGAATAAACAATTACTAAAACTTAAATTTTACGCATTCCCATAATCCTCATCAGATGCGAAACAGTTCCTTCCGTCGATTTCTCACCACAAATGTGGATAATATAAGATTCAAGTAATCACACTGTGTTACTGAAATACACAATTTATATACTTCGAAATCAATAAATAAAGCAAATTACTCTTTCCAAAGTACCTTAGGAAATCTGAAAAAGGGGTTTAGACCATTTACCTAATGGAATTTATTGAAGAGAGTATATCATAAGTTTAGGAGGCCCGGTCATGGGAGAAGAAAAGATTAATGTCTCGAGAATTTACGAAGAACTGTCTGCACTCAAAAGTATAATGGATGATTTTGCAAAAGTTGTAGCCTCTGTTTTCAACGAAGTTAAAAATAATATTTCAAGTATTCAAGCAAACATACAAGCTATACAAACAAGCATCCAAAACCTACAAGCTGCAGTTCCACAGCAATTACGAAGTCTCTTACAAGAAGACCTAAAGAGTTTGAAGGAGGCCATTCAATCCATACCAGCAGGAGTTGCAGCTACTTCACCAGCCTTTGCAGCTCCAGCTGAGCAAGATGTAGCGTCACCTGCTGTCGTTCACGCAAGAGCGGGGTTGAGAGGCCCTGCAAGCGCGTTCTCACCCTTAATTGAAGCCTTAGAGAAAAGATCAACTGCGGCAGACATTGCAAGCAAACTAGAAGAGGTAAGGGATACACTGCAAGCCCGTTATCCCTCCAATCCTGCCTTTTATGAAATGACGAAGATTGCAAAACAATTAAGGAGTAAGGGGAGCGCCAAACTAGATCGAAGCGCAACAAATGAGCTTATTAGAATGGCTGAGGAGTGGAGTGAAAGAATAGTTAAGTGATGTCAACCTTAAACAAATACTAAATACTGCAAATTCAAAGGTCAACTTCTAATGAAGTCTATATGCAAGTTTTTACTGAAAACCTAAAGGAGAGGAGCTCATACTTTAAATGCCTTTTATTATCCGTAACAAATATTAATTTAAACGTTGTAGGCTTTTTGTCTATTATTACAGTTGCTCGGCAGTCATTAAGCCAGGAACCAACAATTGGGTTAATAATAGGAAAAGCATCACAAACGGTTTCCATAAAAATCCAAGGAAGGAAAAAAATATGGCCAAAACGGCTTACTCAAAGCTGGAAGTAAAAATTCCGGATAACGTTCAAGTCGAAGTAAAAGGCATGGTTGTGGATGTAAGTGGTCCACTGGGTTCTCTTAGCAAAGATTTTTCACATGCCAAAAATATCAGAATTTCTAAAACGAATAATAAAATTATTCTGGACACATACTACCCAGACAAGAAGAAATTGTCACTACTTGGCACATTAAAGAGCCACATAACAAATATGATAGAGGGGGTTACACGCAAATTTAGGTATGAAATGAAAATCGTATATGCCCACTTCCCAATATCCGTAGAGTACGACCCAGCTAAAAAGGTACTGCTCATAAAAAACTTTTTAGGTGAAAGAAGCGCCCGAAAAGCAGAGATCCCCTCAGGAGTAGATGTCCAAATTAAGGGAGACAATGTGATTCTAGAAAGCGTAGACAAAGAAAAGGTCGGTCAAGCTGCGGCTAGAATTCAAAAAGCTACCAAAATCAGGAAAAAGGATCCCAGGGTTTTCGGTGACGGTATCTACGTGTACAGAAAATATCTTGGCGACGAGCTTCTGTGGAAAATACTTTAATTCAAAACGTTTTCACACTGTTCACTATCTCAATTATTAACTAAAACAGCGGGGAAAACCGCCCTCTATGATGTGAGGGGAAGAACAGGCTAAAGGGAGCAATAAAAACAACTTAACCCTTTTCCACATTGATTACTCATTATGAAAATTTGTCCTGTATAAATTCTTCTAGAAAACGGTTCAACAACCAAATAACTCTACACTTCTAGTTTTTCTCTCTAATACACGTACGCTATTAGTCTACCGCCTGTTTTTTGAGCTTTTGCCTCGTGATGAGAAATCACCCCATAGGGAGTTGAAACTATCAATACTCCGAAGTCTGGGGCGGGTAGATACTGTTTCTCAACTTCTTCGAAGTTTTTGTTCTTAACAGGATACCGCGGTTTTATTACTCCACACTTGTTTATTCTTCCAAGCAATTGCACTCTAAATTTACCTGCACGCCCATCGTCTATGTATTCAAACTCCCCTATGTATCCATGCTTTTGCATCACTCTAAGGATATTCCCAATAAGTTTAGAAGCGATATTGATAATTACTTCTCTCTTACCCACATTCTCACTGTTATTTATACTGCAGAGGGCGTCAGCAAGTGGATCATTCCTAGCCAAGATTCCCACCTCAATATTTAATTATATTTCTTGAAACCAATTTTCGCCGCCTTCTCTCTGAAACATCTTCTGCAGATGTACAAGTTATAGCGTCTTATCACAGCCCTATGGGTACCACAAACCTTACAACTTCGGCTACCTTTACCAAATTTTTTCTTTGACATCTCGTGATTGTCACTCCTCTACTTCTTTTTTAAATGACACACCAAACTCCTCTTCCATAAAAACTATTGTTTCTTCTTTTGTAATTTGATGCGAACGGGGTATGCTTTTACGCACCTTTCTTCTCCTCCTAATTCTATACCCTGGACGCTCCATTGTGACACAGACATCCATACCAAAAATACCTAGTTGCGGATCATAACGAACTCCTGGAATCTCTATGTGTTCTCTAATTCCAAACGAGAAGTTCCCACGCTCATCTATTGAATCGGGGTCAAGTCGCATTTCAACAACCTCTAAAGCTCTTCTTAAAAAGTCGTGAGCCTTTTCTCCCCTAAGAGTCACTTTACAAGATATGGGTTCCCCCTTCCTTATCCCCCAGTCACGAATAGTCCTCTTAGAAATGCCTTGAACCGGTTTCTGTCCAGTTAAGCTTTCCAATACATTCATGGCTTTCACTAGTTTTTCCCCACTTGCACCAACGCCGAAATTGACCACTACTTTCTCGATTCGGGGTCTTCTCATAGGGTTTTCATTCCAATAATTTAGATAGTATTCTTTATCGATTGACTCGCCACTCAAAGAATCAACTCTCCAGTACTTTTTCCTCAATTTGGATTTCGGGTTCGTTTTGTCCTATGGGAAAGACGTACTCCAAAGCAGTTTCGAAAATGGTACCGTCAGGTGCTTCAAGTGAAACCACACTTGCATGAGGCCCGAAACGCGGTACAATTTCTCTAATTTTACCATAAAACCCCATATTCTTGCCATCGATGACTATAGCTAAGTTTCAATGGCCATTAGGA
>JAHAWU010000040.1:19735-27980 GCA_018383815.1 Candidatus Jordarchaeia archaeon
GGAACAATTTCCTTTGGGGAAATTTTAGGATCTTCGATTCGGAATAAGATATTTCTTCCATCATGTAAGTTTATTTGCAGATGGCCCCCCTTTACTGACACTTTATTTTTTATTTGGCACAGTTTATATGAGGCTTCCTCTTTTTTAATAGGTATAGGTTTCAACCCTTTTCTGGGTATGGGTAGTATACGATAAAACTGGTTTACTTTTGAAATTTCGACGACATCCATTAAGCCCACGGGAAACTTGTAGTCTGTTCTGACCACTCCATCGACTTTAACGTTTCCCTCTGAGAGAATGTGTTTCGTTTCACGGGTGGTGTAACTATATTTTAGAATATCGCGGATGAGCAATAGAAGTGGTAAACTCTCTTCAGTGCCATGTGGACCAGGCCTAGGTTTAACAGTCCACTTATATTCCTTTCTGGGAATTGGCCAAATTTTTGGCGCAGATATTCTTTTAATCTGTTTTCTTTCTCCCATTTTACCCAAGCTAATCGACCTCCGCAGCTCCTGTTTTTCTCTTAATAATCTCTTTTCGTCTCTTGTCGTCGAGTTTAAGTTTGCCAATCATTACATTAGAGGGATGTATGGGATAAAATACCGTGGTACCATCAGCCTTTTCTACAGTGGCATTTTCCACATGTAAAACGTAGTTTTTGGTGTCCACTTTTTCTACTTTGCCTTCCAAACCAGAGAATGAACCAGTTATAACCACAACTTCGTCTCCTTTACGAATAGGCATAGATCTTATCCCGTATTTAGCCTTCAAATCCGGCGTTAAGGCTGCACTAATCATTTTTCTTCTCCTATGTAATGGGGCTGTATACATTCTTTTTCTCTGAGTTCTGGGTTTTGTCGATTTCATAGTCCTACTTCCTAAAATTTAAATAATGGTTGTTGCAACGCTAGCCAATCGTGACCAACGTTCAGCAGCTTCTTTTGCAATCGGTCCTCTAATTTCTGTTCCCTTAGGCTGCCCCTCTGGATTAGTTATTACAGCTGCATTGTCTTCGAATTGGATCCAGTAACCGTTAGGTCTACGGAAAGGTTTCTTCTGTCTCACAATTATTGCTCTTAGCACCTGCCTTCGCATTTCGGGGGTTCCAGACTTGACCGAAACCACAGCCATGTCTCCAACTGTTGCAGAAGCCAGTCTATTAAGTCGTCCCTTATACCCAATTACCGAGACTATCTCTACTATTTTTGCACCAGAGTTGTCAGTACATGCTACCTTTGCACCCACATTTAGTCCTCTGGACATTTTTGGAATGAATAATGCACCTACTTTCCCGCGACCTCTTTTAGGCATTTATTTTCCCTTCTTTTTTTCTATGATTACAAACGATACTGTTTTACTTAATCTACGACACTCCATAATTTTAACCAAATCCCCGACCTGGGCATCGATGCAGGGAGGATTATGAGCAGGAGTTAACGAGTGTCTACGTTCATATCTCTTATATTTTTTAACATACCAAAGATAATCACGTCTAACTATTGCTGTATTTTCCATCTTATTGCTTGTGACTACGCCCTCAAATATCCTTCCACGGACTGGCAAGTTTCCATGGAAGGGACAAAGTTTATCATCACACTTGGTTTTGGGGGCAGTAACTTCGACTCCAATATTTCTAGTCATTATTGTTCCTCTCTATTCGGAATTCTCTTCCTTTTTGTATCATCATAAATAACATAATAATTTAACATTTGTTTCTTTTACAGGTGAACAAAATTTTCGAGACTATTTAAAAGATTTGCGTATTTTTTTAATTTTATAAACATTTTTAATGCGATCTTCAGGTCGCCCGATGATTTCTTTGCCTTCAACTTCTATTTTAACACCGTCGGGGGTTGTGAATTCAAATGTAGACACATTTTTTGGAATTTTTTTAATTCCATTACCTTCAATTATAATCATGTTCTTTGTTTCATCTATCACCGTTCCACTTATTAGGTAACCTTTATGTGTACTTTTAGTGACTTTAACGGGCAAACCTATTAATTCATGGCATATTATGTTTTCCTTAGTTATTTTCATTCTATTTCTAGTAAGTTTCATATTTTTCCGTTTAACGTTTTACATTTATAACAGTTAGCTATTCTTCTATTTTAAGACCTTTTTTACGCTCATTGATAACAGTGAGAATTCTTGCTATTGTTTTTCTAATTTCTTTAATTCTGCCGGGATTTTCGATAGCCCCGCCTGAGGCTTGTAAAGCCCTCTGCTCCAATAGCTCTGACCTGTACTCTTCCAATTTTTTTATCATCTCTTCCATATTCCATTTCCTTATATCTTTCATTCTAACTATAGGCATAACTTTCTCCCAACTTTCATTTTAGTTAGTCCTTAAGCCTCCTCTTTCTCCCCCCCTTCCTTTTCCTCTTTTAGGCTGACATCTTGGGACTCTGGCTCCAAGATTTCTATGTCGTCGGGGAGGTGCGCATGGGGAAGCATTATCTTAACATGTACTCCGGTTATTCCCGGCTTACTCAGAGAGTGAACTACAGCGTCATCGACGAATTGAACTGCAGGTTCTCCTGTTTTTGAGACAAACCCGTCTCTGAACTTTTGATATTTTGCACGTTGGCTTGTGAGTTTTCCACTAATCTTTATCTCGACGCCCTTTGCACCAGCCGCCATAACTCTCCTCATAATAGAATACGCAGCCCTTCTGAAGTGAATCCCCCTCTCAAGTGCAGATGCTAAACGCGACGCCATCACACGGGCACTAAGCTCTGGAGTTTCAATCTCGTTGACTTCAATCTGGGGATTCTCCAGCCCAAATCTAGTTTCCAAAGCTTCAGTAAGATCCCTAACAGTGCGCCCTCTTTTTCCAATAACTAAACCTGGGCGTGCTGCATAAATTATTACTCTAGTTCCAAGTGCGGTTTTTTGGATATCAACCTTTTCGTACCCTGCCTTCTTGAGCTCCTCAGCTAAATAATCATCTATTTCAGACCTTCTTACTCCCTTTTCAATAAATTGATCCTTTGCTGGCATTTGTACACTCCTTCCGTTTCTTTACTCCACAGATATCCTTTCCTCTTCGACAACAATTTCCACATGGGTTAAATTTCTATATTTTGCTGAGGATCTTCCAAAGGCACGCGGCATAGCCCGCTTGATTATGCGTCCACGTTGGGCTGCTGCATGAATGATGCGTAAACTATCGGCATCCATACCCTTGTAAGTAGCAGTGGCCTCAACATTATCAAGAACTTTTAATATGGCGCGAGCCGCCTTTACCGGGTAACCACCACTATGCCATTTGTGAAGACCCTTATGGTGCGCTCTAAGTTTATTATGCCTCTTATAGGGAACCATCTGCTTCATGTCTATGACGGCTTCCAGAAACTCCTTGGCTTCGTATAGCATCTTTCCTTTTATACTATGACAAATCTCACGCGCATGTTTTGGTGAAATTCGAAGATCACGCCCACTGGCCTTCGCAGTACGCGCAGGATCCAGTCCAAACACTGAATATCCAAAGTTGGGCATCTGCACACGTCCTACATACTTTAGTTTATGTGAGTTATTACCAAATTAAGATACGTATAAAAACATTTTGCTCTTTAACAGTTAGATATGTTACAAAATTCGGGTTTTAAAAGTTAACCCCAATTTCCGCACCTCACAGTTACCATGAAAACATTTTTCAAAATTACTAAGACATCCAGTTAGTACAAGCTTTTTAGGCATAAAACCTACTTTAGAGCCAAATAAAGCAGAACTAATCCAAAAAACATGAGGATTTTCCAGAATTAATCGTATAACGGAAAACCTCTCCAATTAGGGGATTCGTTTTACAAATAATTCTTCTTGCCTACATTCTATTTTCTCTCTTCACCCAAAAAATGCTCCTAAAAGACTTTTATTAGAGGAAAACGTTAACCGGCAGTTCGGGTATCAGCCCGCCGAAAACAACTAATGGGACCGAAATACACCAAAGCCTTTTTTATGCATAATCCAAATTAATTTATAGTCTAATACGTATTAACTCTTAACTCGACGTATCAAAAATAGTTTATGGAGGAAGTATAATTGAGCAGCATTGCGATAGGTGAATTTTTCAAGGAGCTCTCGGCTCTTCTTGGATCGCGTATTGAAGTTAACACAGATATCGGAAAATCCTACAGTGGCATACTTAAAGGGTTTGATAGAAACACGCTCAGCATAGTCCTAGCAGAAGCTAAAGATAACCAAGGAAACTTCTACCATCGCATATTCATACGGGGCGAAAAAATAAACGAAATAGTAAAAGCCGAAGAACCGTTTGACATAAAGGGACTCTACCTTGAGCTACAAAAAATATTCCCCCCAGGCGAAGTAGAATTTTTCGAAGATAACCGAATAATACTTGTTCTAAAGAAGGTAAGAGTAACCGAAGACGGAGTCGAAGGAGAAGGACCATTAGCAGATAGGATAAGACAGATATACGACAAATACATTTTAGAGCAGAAGACAGAAAAATAAACCAACCACTTTTCTAGTCATACAGTGAGGATTTATCCCTAAAGCAGAATACATTTCACACTATCCACATTCAATTTCACTATTTAAAAGGGATGAACGAATATATTTTTATTATACCTTTATTGGAAATTCGTAAATTCTGCACAAAGCTACAGCCTTCCAAGGATCTAGTAATCCATATTTCTTTTGATACTCTCTCCTGGCTTTCTCTTCTCTATACTCAATGCACTCCCTACACCGAGGATGTCTCGGATCGATTGGCCCAGCCTAGCTAGAAGCCGTGTGGCCCCTCACAGGAAGCGCAGTGAATCATCAAAACAGGCAAATTTTCACCAATCTCTATGCGAAAATATTCATTCTCATCAAACTTACTCTCAAAATCAGGCCAAATCCCGTAAAGGTCTTGATCCTCAAGAACTTCCTTCAAACGAGTGAATATTTTTTCGAAGCTCGTCAATTCCAATCACCACACTACCGTATACATGTCTCATTTTGTATAAGTTGAATTTAAAATATAGTAATATCCCAAAAATTTCGCACCTCCCCCAAAGTCACATAAAAGGAAGTTAAAGACCCCCTCGTGTCCAATATGTCTTGCCCGTAACCCACTCTAAGCCTTCACACTAAACTCTTAACCAAAAATTTCATATTTCAAATAATCTGTTCCTTCTAGACAAGCTGTCGCTAAAAACCTCATTATCCAAAAGCAAAACTAGGGAGCTTTAGCTTACATCCATGTACTATAGCACTAGTAGCTTCATCGATCTTTACTGAGGCAGAGAACAATATTTCTGCGCCTTGAGCGCCCCAAATGTGAGTTAAAATATAGAACTAATAGACGGAGAAGAAATGCTAACCACAAAAATCAGACTGTTTTAACAGTTAAAAAAAGTATAAAATAAAAATTATTTGGTGATTGACTCTCCAATCTTATAGGCTTTTTCAAGTGATTGAGGTTGATTTTTCACTTCACCTTTCTCATGCGCCTTTACACAAAGAATGTTTACAAATTGCATCCCCAAAGTATTTATAATACTGGCGAAAAGTTTTATTAAATCCCCGCAAGCTTCTTCTCCTTCATCGCTTGGAACAACCAGAACAGCCTTCTTCCCTTTAAGTTTATTATTCAAGGTATAGGGCCTAAGCCGGTCAACAAGCAGTTTCATCTTGGCAGTCATAGTATTCCAGTAGAGGGGTGTACCGAACACTATTACGTCGCTACTCTCTAACTCTTCGTAAACCTTTTGCATATCATCATTTTCTGCGCATTCCAGAGTCTTGTAGCACTTCCTACAGTCTGCGCAAGGCAATATCGTCAAATCATACAGATAGAGTTTACTAGTAGTGGCTCCAACTTGATTGGCCCCCTCAAGAATTTTATCAATTAGCAAGTCAGTATTACCCTTCTTCCTAGGACTTCCTACCAGAGCGGTAACTTTCATAAAGCATTCACCATGTTAATTACGTATTTTTAATATAACTATTTTTTCTTAACAGAACCTACGAATGTATTCAACAGCATACCCCAGAGCCTTATCCAAATCATTATCGCTTATCCCAGGAACCCCACACGCCATAACAATTATTTTCTCCGTTTTTAGAGTTATTTTGGTATCCTCAGAATCCCTATAAGGATAAATTGCCACAAGCTTATCCTCATCAGAAACCACTATCTCCCCACCACTAAGACTCTTAGGACCCTCCATCCCAATACCGAAAAACAACTCACCCCTCCTAGAAAACCTCATACACAACTTACCAACAATAGTATCCATATCAAAAGCCGCCAAAGGCACCCCACTAATCATCGAAGCCAAATTATAACTATCCACAGCAGAATTAATTTTCGGAAGAGCCTTCCCCTGGAGAACCCTCCTTATCAAAGCCTCAGAAGCCGGACGAATCTTTGTAGGATCTATGCCAATCCTCCAAAAAAAATCCCTATACTTCCGCATCCTCTCATCATTTTTCAAACCATCAAGAGTATACCTCATTCTTACCTCCGCAAAAACCCTCTCTTTAAACTCCTCAAGCCCAGCATCCTCCCCCCTCACCCGAACACCCTCTACAACAGCAATTTTTGCATTCAAGTCAGGAAACCTAACCAGAACCTCATCATCAATAACCAACATTTCAACCACAGTCAGAAAAATTGCATTAAAAAATTGAGCACAACAGGTTTAATAAGAGAAACCAACTAAAATGCCTTATTGCATAATTTTACTTTTTCTAACATACTTGACAGTATTAAATTTATTTTTTTGTGTGTACTGGAAGTGGGCGGCCGCCGTTTTTATAGTAGCATCGTTGGAGAGAATGGAAGTTTTCGATAATTAAAGTAAATCCCAGGAGCGCCCCACTAACAATCATTCCCCAACAGAGGACTGGTGGAATCCACGCCCACCAAAAAGGAGAGTACTATCTTCACAATACCTTCACCCTCCACTTCTATGTATCAGTATTAAAAAGGGGGGATACCCATTTCCAGAGCCTGCAATAAAAACAGATCCCACAAAAAAGGAGTACTCCCCAAACATATGGTCTATATCCATATGTTTAATAAACACTCCCGGGTAATGGTTTTACTTGGTTTTCTGTCCTTATCCTGTCTTCGCAGTCTCTTCAGCCTCCACTTTTATACGTGATGGTGTTAAAAACGGGGGAAGAACCATCCTCCCCCAGAGACTGCAACAAAAAAAGACTCCACAGAGGGGAGCGCTCCCTAAACATATGGCCTATATAGGAGTTTTGGTTAAATATATGGGTTTTGGGTTAAATTTTGAAATTAAACTTTTATATTTCCCCTTTTTTGTTTTGAAGCCTTATTTTTCCCCCAAATCTTGGTGGGAAGGAGAGGATGGCCCGCATATCAAAAACTTGATATGCTTTTGAACCCCTTTAAGGAACACATAGGTTTATGTGTTTGACCTCCTGAGCCCAAGTCAGGAATCATACCAAGTTTTCCGCTAGGGGTGTAGCTCTAGACCACCTTCCCATATTTTTTGTTGTGTATTTCTATTTGGAGTCTATAAAAAGGTTACTTTTATTATTTGTGGTCGAATTCTTAAGGAACTACAATTGATGAGCGGTTTTAGACGATTATTGAAAATTGGTGAGGAGTGGTCTCAGCGGAGCAGGTTATCTAAAGAGTAAGGAGATCTTGACGGAATATTCTTTGGGAAATGTGCAAAGAAATCTATCGGGGATGTGTTGAATGTGGCTCTTGGAATGCTGGAGGTTAGTTCTAGATAGAGAGATTTGAAGCTTATTATCTAGAAAGGGGTAGAGCTATTTGTTATGGTTTGCCGTTTGTTTTTGGGTTCGACTATGGGACTGGAGTCGGTGGTGGGGGAATTTGGTGTGTCTAGTTGGCTTGGTGTTTTATCTGTAAGTTGGAAAAAAAGGTTGTGCTAAAGGGGGAGTTTTAGCAGTCTGAGCCACATTTGCATGCGGTTTTGGTTTCTTTCTTTGGGACCTTTTTGATTTTCATTTTTATCACCGGTTTTTTCTGTGGATATAATTGAAGGGGGATATATAAATTTTTTTATTTAGTTATATAATTAGTAATATTTTTATCTTTAAAAGTAATATTATTAATCTAAAAACAGCGATAATACTAATTTAAATGATAGTAATATTAAATATTGGACAACGAGTCTACCTTTTATGACGTTCTGATTTTTATATTCTTTTGTGTTAACTTTCTGTGGTGGTTTGGAGGGGGAAAGCGCGTTTAACCCCCTGTTTTTGTGGATTTTCATGCCGGGCG
>JAHAWU010000041.1 GCA_018383815.1 Candidatus Jordarchaeia archaeon
TTGCCAATTTTATGAGTCCAAAGAGGATCTTATTGATATTCTGGTACCCTACTTTGCTGCGGGCTTGAGGAATAATGAGTTTTGTTTGTGGGTGGTTTCGCCGCTTCTGGGTGTTGAGGAGGCTTGGGCAGAGCTTAAAAAAGCAGTTCCAGAATTGGAGCACTATAGGGAAAAGGGCCAGATCGAGATTCTTCCGCATAATGACTTGTATATTTCGGGTGGGAAGTTTGATGCTGATAGGGTTCTTAACGGTATTTTGGAGAAGGAAAAAACCGCTTTGGCCCGTGGCTTTGAGGGGCTGCGCGCTACAGGGGATAGTCTTTGGCTTGAAAAGAATCTTTGGAAAAGTTTTGTTGACTATGAAGCCAGAGTAAATGATGCGATTGGTAATCATCGAATTATTGTCATTTGCACTTATGGTCTTGGGAAATGTAGTGGCAATGATGTTGTTGATGTTATTAGGAATCATGAAGGTACACTGGTCAGGAAAGGGCAATCCTGGCTTGTTGTTGAAGATGTTTTGAAGCGTAAATTAGCGGAGAGGGAGCTGGCCATTAGGAATGAGATTGCCACAGTTTTTCTTCAGGAGCACGGTGAGGAACTTTATGGAAAGGTTCTTGAAATTGTCCTTAGAGTCACAGATAGCAGTGTTGGCGTTTTTGGATACATAGATGAGAGTGGGGATTATGTGTGTCCCTCCCTAAAAGGCGAAGTCTGGGATAGGTGCCGGATGCAGGACAAGAAAATTGTTTTCCCGAGGGAGCAGTGGGGCGGAATATGGGGGAGGGCCATGGTTGGGAAAAGGCCTTTATATTCTAACTCTCCCTTCAGAGTACCTGAGGGACATATTCCTATTATGAGAGCTTTGGATGTCCCAATAGTATATAAGGGGGAGGTTATCGGAAACTTTTTGGTTGGCAACAAAGAAACAGATTATGAAGAGCGGGATGTAAAACTATTGCAGACCATTGCGGACTACGTGGCCCCAGTGCTATATTTCAGGTTAAAGAGCGAGGTTGAGGAGAAGGAACGCAGAGAGGCGGACAGGGCTCTACGTGAAAGTGAGGAAAGGTATCGCGGTATTTTTGAGAATTCACCGATCTCCCTTTGGGAAGTGGATTTCTCCAAAGTTAAAGCCTTTATTGACAAAATGAGAAGCTCAGGAGTCGAGGATTTTAGAACATATTTTGATAGTGAACCCGAAACACTGCAAAAATGCGCATCCATGGTTGAAATCATTAATGTGAACAGGGCTACACTAGAATTGTACCATGCAAAGAGTAAGGAGGAACTGTTGGAAGGCCTTAGCAGAATCTTTGGCGAAGAAACATATGAAATCTTCAAAGAAGAAATTGTTACCCTCAGTGAGGGTAAGACCATGTTTGAATGTGAATCCACGAACAGGTCTCTAACTGGTGGAAAAATTCATGTTAGCCTAAGATTGTCGGTAGCCCCGGGCCACGAGAAAACATGGTCGAAAATACTCGTTTCCATACTAGATATTACAGAGCGTAAAAAAATGGAGAATGAGCTCAGGCGGTATTCCGAGCAGTTGGAGGAGCTGGTTGAGGAGCGAACAAGAAAGCTCAGGACCGCTGAAAGGCTAGCTGTAATTGGGGAAACAGCAGCCATGGTGGGACACGACCTCCGCAACCCATTACAGGTCATAGTTGGCTCAGTTTACCTGGCAAAACAAAGGCTCAAAGCCATATCTTCACCCGACCTCAAAAAGCAGAAATATGAACTGGAGAAAATTTTGCAAACAATAGAAGACCAAATAGGTTACATGAACAAGATTGTTTCAGACCTGGAAGACTTTGCCAAACCTGTCCAGCCCCAACTCATTGAAACAGACTTAAAACAGGTAATAAGCCACACGCTCTCAAACATAAAAGTTCCCCAAAACATTAAAACTCACATTGAAATAGAAAAAGAATTTCCTGTTTTAAAGGTTGACCCAATTATGATGAAGCGTGTTTTTTCCAACCTAATCACAAACGCCATACAAGCCATGCCCAATGGAGGCAAATTAACCATAAAAGCATCCAAAAATAAGGAAACCATCTCCATAGATATAAGTGACACGGGCGAAGGAATACCCGAAGAAAATCTAACCAAAATCTTCCAACCACTCTTCACCACCAAATCTAAGGGGCAGGGATTGGGACTATCAGTCTGCAAGCGACTAGTGGAAGCCCACGGCGGAGACATCACAGTTAAAAGCATGGTGGGTAAAGGTTCAACTTTCACCATCAGAATACCTGTTTAGGGAATAACCAGTATTTACACTCCACACTACCAAAATTCGGGGCCTTCTCGCTAACAGTTCCTTTAGGTTTCCAAAAAAATTCGTCATCTACTAAATGGCAAAAATTTCAACCACTCATTTGAAAAATATTCCCCTCCCCCCATTATGTTGCTCAATTAAAGGTAACTTATTTGCTTCTCAAGAAGATATTTACCTGGAGCGCTTACTCCCCTTTTTGGGGGGAATGTTTGCTATAGCTCAATATTACTAGTTGGAGGGGTAAAGGAGAGATTTGGTTATCAGGACAATTTTAGGTTTAATTTGATGAAATTTTTCTTGCAACTCTTGACAGGGGGTGGCCTTTGGTTCTCAACTCCCAGATATTGAACCAGCCGAAGGGGGTTCTTGCCACATTGAAGCCTTTTTGTGTAAGGTCCTTCTCCACAAGCTTTATTATATCAATGGCCACCTCGGGCTTGCTGGGTTCTCCGAAAAGGTGTGCGAAGGGATGAAGAATTATTGTTTTCACCTTGAGTTGACTTCCATGCTTCATTATCTCTTCAACCGTCTTCCTTGTTATGTGCTGGGGGTTAATTTCATCCTGCTTCTCAACATTCATTAGGACTAGAAGAGATTCTTTTACCTTTACATCTTTGAGGGGTGGTTCTTCAAAGATTTTAGACCGGCCCCTCCTAGCTATGGTAGAATTGAAGTAATCAACGTGGAGCATTAGTATTCTCAAATCATATCATCCCAAATTCGGACGGTTGTTCAAACTGCCACAACTCGGTGGAGAGATATCTTTCTCCAGTGTCTGGTAGTATCACAACTATGTTTTGGCCCCTATCGAACCGTTCAGCTATTTTTAGTGAGGCCCACGCTGCAGCTCCGGATGAGATGCCTACAAATATTCCTTCCAGTCTGGCCAGTTTCCTTGAAGTTTCCACAGCGTCTTTGAAACTCACTTTTACCACTTCATCTATTACCTCCATGTTTAAAACTTGTGGTATGAATCCCGCACCTATTCCCTGGATTCTATGTGGTCCGGGTTTTCCTCCTGATAAAACAGGGGAGTCCTCTGGTTCAACAGCAAACACTTTAACCCGGGGGCCAATTTTTTGTTTTAAAACTTCCCCCACTCCCGTTATTGTTCCTCCTGTGCCTACTCCTGCCACAAAAGCATCAACTTTGCCCTCTGTATCTTCAAGTATTTCTTGGGCGGTAGTTACTCTGTGTATTTGGGGATTTGCGGGGTTTTGGAACTGTTGAGGTATGAACACCTTTTCATTGTTTTCTGCTATTTCTTGTGCTTTTAGAATTGCTCCCTTCATACCTTGGCTGGCGGGGGTTAGAACGATTTGGGCACCATAGGCTTGGAGTATTTTTCTCCTCTCCAGTGACATTGATTCAGGCATAGTTAAAACCAGTTTATATCCTCGGGCGGCGCAAACCATTGCCAGACCTATCCCCGTATTTCCCGATGTGGGTTCCACTATGATGGTCTCTGAGTTAATTAGGTTTTGTTTCTCAGCTGCTTCAATCATGGAGAGAGCTATTCGGTCTTTTACACTGCTTCCGGGATTGAAACTCTCCAGTTTTGCCAGAATATTCGGCTTAACATTCATGGTTAATCTTCTCAGTTTTACGAGGGGGGTTCTACCAATGGTTTCAGTTATGTCGTTAAAAACTCTTCCCACTCTTGTTCACCACTATCTTTTCTGTTTTAAGTTCTTTATTTCTTCCTCTAACTCTTCGATTTTTCTCTGCAGGGATTCCATCATATCAATAATTGGGTCCGGCAGGTCTTGGTGATGCAAGTCGATTGTGGGTATTTTCTTTCCCTCCCGGGATACAATCCTTCCAGGAACTCCCACCACCACGGAGTTTGGGGGAACATCACTTATAACTACGGAGTTGGCTCCTATCTTCACGTTATCCCCAATTTTTACCGGGCCAAGTATTTTAGCCCCAGCACCCACCACAACATTATTTCCCAGCGTGGGATGCCTTTTACCCGGCGAAAGACTGGTTCCACCCAGAGTCACGCCCTGATAAATCGTCACATTATCCCCAATTTCAGTGGTTTCCCCTATCACAGTACCAGAACCATGATCTATGAAGAAGTCTTTTCCAATTTTCGCTCCGGGGTGAATTTCAATTCCAGTTATTTGTCTTGCTATGTAAGATAGGTATCGTGGAACGAAGGGCAATCCTATCTCGTAGAAGAAATGCGCTACCCGGTACAGTAGAACTGCCTGTATTCCGGGATAAGCAGTTAGAACCTCAACTAGGCTTCGAGCTGCAGGATCCTTAGTGAAAGCTGCACGAATGTCGGAACCAAAAGAGTCCAGTATGGCTTTCAAATTCTTCTCGATCTTCTCTAGGTCCTTTTCCTCCAGCTCAAAACTAAGTCCCAGTAAACATTTTGAGCAGTACTCATTTTTTTCCTTGGGGGATAGAGTGCTCCCACAAATTAAACACTCCAGCTTGTTTTCCATTACGATCACTCAGGGAATGAGTTAAATTACTAGTATATAAAATTAACTATTGTAAAGTCTTACATCGAAGCCTCCATTCCACTAATAACATCATCCGTCGGGCACTGAACAGAGTTGGAAAGCTAATCCAGCCCAAAATCTCCCAATTAGGCACTACCTCAACTTAATTGTGCGATAAAAAAATAGCTGTGAGGGCGGTGTAGCTTCGTCCAATTCTACCCAATTTTGAGTCTCAAAATGGGAAAAGAGGCGTATACAAGCTTCTTTTGGAGGCGAAACAGAACGAAACTATGCATTCTTTCAACTGTAATAGAAAAGCCTGTAATTCCCATGAAAAACTAAAGCTTGCTTTATGGCTCTGGAAACCGCCCAATAAATTAGTGGAACAAAAAGTAGCCACCGCCAGAACATGTACCCAAGCTCAGCCACAAAACTCTTATTTAAGAGCAAAACAAAGAAAATAAAAGATGGGACGCTAAAATAGTCCATATAATGAATCCGTGGAGGGAAAAGGAAGTAATCGACCTGTGGATTGAGATGGTGGCCGCTGATTCTGGTAGATTGAAAACCTTCACCGGACACCTGGTGAGAGGGGCCCTCCTGAACCTAATTAGAAATGTGGATCCCAAACTGGCTGAGAGCCTGCATGAGCCCCACCAGCCAAGACCCTACAGTGTTAGCCCAGCCACACCGGTGGGCCAACCAATGAGTATACGCGAAAACCTGTGGTGGATAAAACCCGGAGACCATGTAATCTTCCACGCAGGCTTCCTGCAAGACCACATAGGAGAGAGGGCATTCCAAAAAATCCTAGAAGGGGGACAGGAAATCAAACTTGGAGAAACCCCATTCACTCCAGTAAGAATAGAGCTCAAAAGAACAACTTATGAGGAGCTGGTGAAAACAGCCCACCCCCAAGAAATAATAACCATAAAATTCACCTCACCCACCAGATTCGAAATCAAGTCCAGAGAATTTCCCCTACTCCTCCCAGATCCAAGATATGTTTATGGAAGCCTTGCCCAGCTCTGGAACAGGTACGCCCCACCCCAAGTACAGGTGGACACCGACGAACTACACGAATGGGTGGAAGAACACGTATACATACGCAAAATATACCGCCTTCAAACCCGAGAAATAGACATTGGAAAAACGCACAAGATGGTGGGATTCATAGGAACAGTAGAGTATCTTCTAAATAGCACCCAAGGCTATGCGTCCTGGATAAACGTGCTTACAAGATATGCAACAACAGCCAACACGGGAGCCAAAAGAACAAGCGGCATGGGAGCCACCAAAAAAATAGAACACCAGAAAAAGGCGAGCAACACCCCACCCGCCCCTCAATCACAAGTAAGTTAAAAAACTCTTCGGGTCCACCAAAAATAAGCCATCCCAAAAGACAAACTTACTACGCTTCACAGAGAGGTGCAGAAATCCTATCACAAAAAGGCTTTTAACCAAAAACACCAAATCCATAAACAGGCAACAGCATTATTAATTGTTGCGGGCCTTAAATCTTTAGCGGTACATAGTTTTATATAAATCTACCTTCTTTATTACAATTCATATACTGTCTACGGGTGTTGGAAACTTTGAAGCCCGAGTTGATAAAAAAAATCATTATTGAACAAACCAGCATTTCCCGAGAGGAGCTGGAGAAGCGGATACAGGAAAAGAAAGAGCTGCTAGGAAGCCTAGCAACAGAGGAGGGCGCCGCAATTCTCGTGGCAGTGGATCTAGGAGTGGAAATAAGAGAAGTAGAGGAGGAAAAGCCGGAAAAGAAGGTCATGATAAGAGACCTTAAGGAGGGAATGACCAGTGTCTCAGCCTTGGATGCGGTGGTAATGGAGATTCTCAGAGTAAAACGCTTCGGAAGGCGAGACGGCTCCCCGGGCCAAATGGCCAGTATGAGAATCGCGGATAACACTGGAGAAATAAGGCTAGTCCTCTGGGAAGAGCAGAGCGAAGCAGTTGAAAAGGGGAAAATCCATAAGGGGGACCTTCTTCGCATCCTTCGAGGTTTCACCCGTAAAGGCCTCTATGGAGACTTGGAACTACATGTGGGGAGATTGGGCAAAATCATCGTAAACCCTCCAGACCTGAAACCCGAAAATTTTCCCAAACCACCCATGGAGTCGATACCATTTACAGAGCTTGAGGTGGGTATGCCCGACGTCACAGTAGAAGGCGTGGTGGTTGAAGTTTCGCCGGCTAGAGCATTCGCGCGGCCTAACGGCTCACAGGGACGCATAGCCACCCTAAGACTAACCGATGAGGAAGAGGCAATAGTGAGAGTGGTTTTTTGGGACGAACAAGCACCCAAAGCCTCCCGCTACTCGGTGGGAGACAGAATACAAATAATTAGCGGATACACCCGTGAAGGCACAGCGGGTGAAGTGGAGGTTCATGTAGGGAAAGCCACCCAGATAAAAACTTTGGAGAAGGCCTATGCCAAGCCCACAACTCGCCCCGTGCCCCTGTCTGAAATCAGGCACCGAATGGATTCCTTTGATGTTCAAGGCCGGGTAGCAGAGGTCACACCCCTCAGGCTTTTTACTCGCCCTTCTGGGGAAACAGGGGTGGTGGCTGACATCTACTTAACAGATGGTGAGAACTGGGTTAGGGCATCACTCTGGGACAAACACGCTGAAACCATAGGCAAAGTGAAGCCGGGAGACCTCATACGCATACGCAACGCCTATACCCGCGAAGACCAGTATGGCCTCACAATAAACGCTGGGCGCCGAGCAATCATTGAGGTGAATCCCCAAGACATTCCCAAAAGCCTATTCCCTCCGCTCAGCACAGAGCCCAAAGCCATCAAAGAAATAAAGCCTCACATGACGGGATTAGCTTTGGAAGCCACCATCACAGATTTGGGGGAATTAAAGGAGTTTCAGAGGCAGAACGGCTCAACCTCCTCCGTAATACGCTTCCAACTAGTTGACGAAACTGGAACCATACCCGCAGTTGCCTGGGGAGAAAATGCAGAGAAAATAAGCAAAGCCCAGGACGGCCAAAAAATAAGTATAAAGGGAGCCCACGTCAAATTAAGTGCCAAAGGCGAAAACGAAGTGCACATAGAAAACAACACACAAGTCCAAATAGAATAATATAAAAATGCGACTAACAATTTAGCGAATCAAACCTTGGCACTGTTAACTGAGTGGCATCCATCATGAGCCTGTACATTTTTTGGCTCAAAAGTCCCTGGACGTGTTTCGGAGTTTTTCAGTTAGTTTGATGCGCTGTCTTATTACGGTGATGATAATGCTGCTGTTGTTTCTTGTGAGGATGAAAAATTCAAATGCTTTGAAATATTGTTAGGGAATGTCTAATGGGAGTAGGAGGTGTGAAGGGTTGAAAATTGGTGTAGCGTGTTATTATCGGGAACAGTGGGAACGATTTTTAGCTACGGCAGATGACCCGGAAATATTGGAATCAACGTGGGAGGAGTGGCGTGAAAATGCGGACAGGTGTATTAATATGCTGAGGGCTGCGGGACTTGATGTGGTGGAAGTGCTGGTTGACATAGATGAGTTAAATGAGTACTGCCGAAAACACCATTTGCCCAACAATGCTGAAACCAGATCTCACTATGTGGCTCTATACGTTAGGGAACACTACAAAGAACTTTAAGAGGGCTCCCCAAATGTCTTGCTGACAACCGATTTACCAGAAGAGGACAGTTGGATGAAAGAATAACCACTAATCCCTTCGTCAGCAAGTCGTATTGGAATGTTGGGTGGTACAAAATTTGTTTTCAGTTTCTCATGTGTGATTGATTTTTTGCGGCTGCCATCATTTTGTGTGGGGGAGAAGATTTGTCCCCCTTCTTGTTGGGTGGTGCAAACAGTTCGCGGAGGGGCTGTTTGTTGTTTTTCTTTTTTTTGGGATTATAGTATTTTTACTTCTGATATGTTTTCCAGGACTAGCTGGCTGCCGTAGGCTCCGGTGCTTATTGCTCCGCTCTCATCTATTTGGGGGTCTGGAATTATTTTTTTCTCTAGGAGGGTTCCAGTCGCGGAGATGGTTTTTCCCATGATTTCTTCATTGTTTTCCAGTTCTGGAATGTACACGATGTCGTTTTTCAACTTTAGGCAGGGGCCCGCTTTGCAGTTTACAACCAAGCCATGTAAAGTGACCCTTCTGCCCATCATATCTTTTGAAATAGAGTCAAAAACCTTTCCCGTCATTCATCCTCACCAGAATTTCTTATGAATCAGGAATGCACATTTACGTAGTATTTTACTTCCAAAACTTGTTTAAATGTTCGCTTAGCCTTTTAAAGGCATGCCTCTAGAATAGTGAAAATTTAATATTTTTTAGAAATTGCTTCGCCGTATAATTATTTTCTTTTTCACTTTGTTATAGTTTTCCCCAATCCACGCCCCAGTTTTCCGAAGGGCCGGTAGTGATTCATAAAAATTTTTATCTTTTTTTGTCGTGTTCTGGTCTTAGAATACTCCCTTTTTTGGTATTCTTTTACGACCAAAGAAGGATTATTATTTCCCGATTTTCCCGGTCCAACCAGGAACAAAAAGATAAAAATTTGGCTGAACTACTACGGGCACTATTGCTGGTTGTACGCTGCAAATTTAAGGAAACCAAAAAGGTGCGATACCATTAACTAAGCATCCAAAGCAGAGGATATATTTTTTAAATCTTTTTAATAATACATATTATCAACAACAGGTTTGTTTAGTTATTTATTGTGAAGAAGTGCTTTCCGTTTTCCTGAAGGTGCTTGCTTATGAATCTTGTTGGTTCTGGCATGTATGATTTGGACCTTCTTCTGGGCGGAGGATTCATAAGAGACGCCCCTGTCCTACTGCTGACAGAAACCGGCACTATGGGTGAACTTCTCCCCCTACAAATAATTAATAACAGGATTCATGATGGAGACCTGGGCTTCATATTTGACCTAGACTTTCCGCCAGTGAGGATTAGAGAATGGTCCAAATACTTTCAATGGAATCTGGAAGGCTTCGAGAGCGAGGGTAAGCTTTTCATTGTGGATGGATTCACAAAACTTTATGGCAGTTTGCCCACAGAGGAAAAATATGTTGTGGAGAATCCCAGAGATATTGTGCATCTTGACTCCTACATTTACAATATGACTTCCCTCCTGCAGGACTCAAAAAATATGTGTAGCGGCGTGTTATTCCTGAGTAACATTTTTTTGGCCAAGGGACAGCAGCTGGACAAAATAATAAACCTCATATACAAAACCAGAATAACTCTGAGCCAGTATGGGCTCCTAATTTTCGTCTTTAATAAAAGAATGATGGAAGAAAAAACCCTTAACAAGCTGGAACACGCATTTGATTACGTCATTGACCTCAGAGTTGTGGAGCAAGATAATATTTTCCAAAAATATTTGAGGGTTGCCAAATCCCCACTAATAAACTATTTAAACGATATGGTGCCCTACGAGGTTGCCTCAAACGGAATAAATTTGAGAACCGAAATAATGAGAGAATTTGAGAGCGTGAAGCAGAATCTAAAAATGAGGCAAATAGGTGCCGTAGATCTTCTGGGAATCCAAATAACCATCGTCCCTTCAGAAGCATTCGAACTAATGTCCAAAATCCTAGTTGACAAAAAAAGTTATGAGACCGGCATAAATCTACTCCACCAGTTAGGCAGGGACTTGGCATATTCAATCTCAAAAAACATTCAAAACAAGTTCAAAATAGCCAATCTGGAAGAAGCGATTCTCCTAAACGCCCGCATCTACACACTCATGGGACTCGGAGAACTCATTGTTCAAGACTACAATAAAGAAAAAGGAACCCTACTCCTCAGAATTAACAATTCACCCATATGCAACCCCCTAAAAGGTGTGGGGAAAAAGATGGGAGCCCTCATAGAAGGCGCAATAGAAGGCGTAGTAGAAGCCTACACCCTATCAAAGTGCGAATGTCAGGAAACCAAATGCGTCGCACAGGGAGACGAATACTGCGAATACCAAGTAAATTTGAAGCAAAAAACAAACTCACAAATTTAGACTAAATTAGCCTAAAAACAAACCCGCCAATTTCCAAAAAAATAGTGCCACCCCACATTCCATAATTTCAATATCCTTATCTCTAATGGTAGTGTCTTGAAACATATAATCATGGTAGTAACAATTACCAAGTCAATGTGTAAAGGAAAATTAAAATTTCTCCTTCTTGTCACTGCTAAAGATAAAATTTAGCCACTAAACTTATTACGGGGTTCAACATTCTGTCTCGCTGCAAAAAGATAGCAGAGGGTGTACCTTTGAATTTTATAGATGCGCATACACACATTGTTCCGGTTAAATTTTACAGTGAAGATTTACTCAGAGCAGTAGCAAGCCTGATGAAGGTTGACCCAGAATTCTATAGGTCTATTTCCCAAAATCCAGATAACCTCATAAAATATATGGACGAGCAATCAGTGAAGGCTCTGGTTATCATGTCTTATCCCGCACCCGACGTTATGGGATTCGGAGACGAACAAGTAGATGAGGTTGCACAATACGTGAGGGAGCACCGGGACCGCCTACTCCAATTCGGATCGGTGAACCCCCGCCTAAACAAAAATCCACTGCCGAGATTGGAAGAAATTTACAGTAAGTATGAGATAAGGGGGCTAAAACTTCACCCAGTACACCAACTTGTTAAACCCAACGCCTACAGGCCAGAGGAGGGAAACATGAAGAGCTTGGAGCAGATATACCAGTTCGCCAGCGACCACGAACTACCAATGCAGATACATACTGGCACCAGCATGTTTCCCAGGGCTCGAAACAAATTCGGAGACCCCATATTTCTGGACGAGTTGCCCCTGGATTTCCCAAAGATGAAAATAATTCTGAGTCATGGAGGCAGACCCATATGGATGGAAACCGCTTTTTACCTTCTCAGGAGACATAGACAAATGCTATTCGACATTTCAAGTATACCTCCCCACCGTTTACTAGACTATTTTCCAAGGTTTGAAATGGTAGCAGACAAAGCCATATTTGGCAGCGACTGGCCAGGGCCCGGGGTGCAAAGCATACATGAGAACATACAGGAATTCTTGAAACTACCCCTATCCGAAGAAATAAAAAGAAAGGTACTATTTGAAAACGCGGCGAAACTATTCGGAATAAAGTGAACCTATTTTAGGTCGGGTACCAGCTCCCCGAATACTTGCTGGATATAAGCCAGTGATGCTATGGCGCTCCCTGTTCCCCAGTCGAAAAACACGAAGCCGTGTGTTCTTCGGTCGTAGCCCGTGTGGCCATAGTTTTCATGCGTGGCACCATAATCTGTGGGACCGAGTCTCTTGATGTTTGCCGCCGCAACCTTTTCATTTTCTGGTATCACCATCAGGGTGAAGGATGCCCTGAGAGCATAAATTCCTCTTTCTCGGTATTCCTCTTCTCCGGTTACTTTATAGTAGTCGAGGAGGGTGGGTGCGAAGAGTGCTTGGCGGCTGTCTGACCATTCTCCGTCTGTGTTCTGGCAGCCGAAGCCGCCGAATGCGTAGAAGGATATGTATGGCGGGTTCCAAACCTGTTGGTAGAGTAGGAGGAGGTCTAGTACACGTTTCCCGTATTCCAAGTATTTCTTTTCTTTCGTAATTTTGTAGGCTTCCTTAAGAGCCTCAGCAGTCCAGAAAATGCACATATTATTATTTGGGTACTGCTCCGTGAAACTGTCATAGGTGTCCAGTGGCAGAATGGTGCAGGAGAAGAAGGTTTCATAGTCCAGCCACAGGTTTCTTGGCACCACTTTTTCTATTATGAAGTCCATGCCTTTCCTGATAACGTTTACAATTGATTCATCCCGCGTAAATTTGTACAGCTCAGCTAGGAAATAGACTGCTGCGCTGGTTCCCGTTGATTCCTTCAAATCCGCGTCGGGAACGAATTTTCCATCCTTAATTCTTATCCATGTGGGGATGGCTCCCGAGGGCAACTGCTGCTTTTTCAGTGTTTCTCCCAACCGTTTAGCCTTTTCAAGAAGCCTCTCATCCTTCTCCAAGTTACTGTACCATTTAAGCATCCAGTAAGCAGTCCAGCACATATCAGGTATACAGTATGCGTCTGAGTAGTGGAAGCCTTTGGAACCATTCACCCAGTTTATCCCTTCCTTGGAGGGGAAACATATCACAGAGAAGAACCCCTGATTTTCGGGCAGATTCAACGCCAAGTTCTTCATGAGTGTTGCTCGTTCCACCAATTTTTTGTCTCCCCACTTTTTCCCGAAATAGTATAGGCCGTAGGCGCTTCTAAAATTGCAGAACCAAGTCTGATTCCATATCTCACACCTCAACTCGTCATGTAGAAGATCCTCAGAGTTCCTATCCAAGGTGTCCAGCAATTCTACCCCAAAGTCGGGAAGAACCTTATTCATCCTGAAACCTTCATCAATACTCTTATTGAGCTCGTCGATTTTGGCGAAGCGCTCATTGTCCACTTCCACATATTTTGCCAGGTTGTTCTTCCACTCCTGCCTGTAGCTTCCTCCACAACGCACACCGTTTAGCTCAAACTCCCTCCACATCTCCTCTTTTCTGAGAAAATAGTCAGCGCCATACCTGGCATATTTGTCAAAGGGCACAACCTGGGGAAGTGGGCTGGTCAAGTACTTGGCTGCGAATCTTTTCCAGAGGAAGCCCACCGGCTGCCTTAAACCGTCTATTATGTCTGCATTTCCTTGGAGATAAAGGTAGTAGCCAAATTTTGCTCTGCGGTTCCTTGAGTCTTCTAATTTGGTTTTAATTCCCTGGAACCTCACATGGTCTTGGGGCTTGTAGTTTTGAAATCCGTAAGCTATCCAGGTCCAATTGTTCTGCTTTAACTTCTGCTCATAGTTAATACAGGTTCTTAAACCTCCATGGCCCTCCAGCAACTCCACGTTTGGAATGAGGCCCACTGAAAGATTTCCCTTCTGTAAATAGACTAGTGGGGAGCGAAAAATGTAATCCGCAATAACGTTTTCCGGCCTCAACCTGACATGGGGAACCCACTTGCAATCATATTCTCCATCTGGATTAAACACCGCAAAGAGACTAGAATAAATATAGTCAAACTCACTTAGCTCCTTAAACACCACATCATTCTCAACATAACAATAATTACCATCAAGAAGGGTTATAGTGGTCTCCACCCTGAGGCGTTCGTCCTCTCCAGACAAAACAATGGTTTTATTATCCCTCTTCCTTGAATCGGAATACTTTAAATGAGACACCTTTCCACCGTTCTTGTAAGAAAGGAAACCAAGCTCGGAAACACTGCTAGAACTGGGACTCTCCAGCACCCTAACCCAATTTTTTCCAGTGTCCCTTGTTGAAAAAACTAGGTGAACTAAACCCTTTTTCTCCGAAACATCAACCCTAACAAACTCGTTTTCCACAAATACTTCTTTGAGCAAAACTAAACCTCCAACACCTAACGCTACTTCCAAAAAAGTGAGCCAAGTGTATTGTAAATATATCAAGTAAGTTAATTAAAAATTTTTCAGTAGCCATAATCAACCATTACTGAAACCTACTGATTAGAGAATTCCAATTTTCATAGAATAGGTGAAGCGTCTCTATGAAAAACAGCTTTTTGGACTCATTGACGACTCGTCGAAAAATTTTGTAATGGTTAAAATTTAGAGATTAACTGCCCCGCAGTGTGGACACTTTCTATCAATTGTCAGAATGCGCCTCGTACAGTAGGGGCAAATAGTTTCTTTGGGAACTAGGGATTTCCAAATTGCCACCCGCTTTTCCTCCTCCTCGGGCTCCACCTCATCACCCTTGGAATACAGTAATTCAATTCCTTCACCAATAATAGTGCACTCCTTTTTTTCACCTTCTTGAGGCGGAGAAGTGGGCTGCTGAGGCGGAGAACTAGTCGCTTTGGTTTTAGAAAAACTAATCTTGGGAGGAACAATTTTTATTTTCGATATTGATTCCACTAATTTGGTAAGGGTAGAGGGCTCTGAAGGCTCTGGGCTGGACACCTGCTCCATGGGCGCAGTTATTCCTTGAGATTCGATGATGCGTAATCTTTCCTCGTAAATTTCTTTTACGGGTCTACCAGAGGACAGTACTCCCGCATCCGGTGCAGATCTTTTTAGGGCTCTGGCCTTTTCTAAGCCCTCGGCAATTTCCTTTTTAGCCTTTTCAGGCAGGTTCTTGAATTCTATTACTGTTCTGCCCAGTTGCCCATGGGCCTTGAAAAGAATTAAATTCTTGGTCAATCCGAAGGAAACCTTCTCCAATTTTTCTACAGCTAACTCCATATATAAGGAACGCTGCTTTTTTTCGACTCCGGACATTGTTGGTGTGAGTATTCCCATTGCAAACTCTGGGGTAAACTCGGTAATTAGAAATACTCTAGACTCAGAAATTAAAAGACGAGCAAGGAAACCCTCCGGAAAATTTAGAGCCTGCTTCTCAACGTATCTTTCCCCATCCCAAAATTCCAGTGGTTTACCCCAATCCACATTCACATTGACCTCAAATTCCCCCAGAAACTTCTCGTACACTCTTGGTTCCTTCCTCATCTGTTAAGTAAAGTATCAGAAATATAGTATATTAATTTTTTCCGAAAAAAATTTCAGTAAAACAGCCGCACAAACTACTTTTTAGAGCACCAAACGCTTACAACCCTTACACTTAAAAAACACCTATGCAAAAGACCTATTACAACCAGAAAAAAAGGGGATGGGATATGGGGAGACCGATCTAAATTAGAGGCTGCCCAAATTTTATGAGTCTTCACTATTTATTCGTGTGAGGAGAGTTACCCACTTGGATGCCAAGTTTGCTTGGCCCCGCTACTCTCTCTTTTGGATTTTCTCAAATAAGAGGATATTATCATCAAGGGAGTAGTGGCACTCAGTACAGTAGGGAACATAGTGAACCACGCCATCCTCTTCCCTAAAGTAAACACTGATACTCCCACCCATACAGTTGGGGCACTTCAGGTTTTTCAGCCTCTTCTCATTCTCCAACATCTTCAAACGCTCAATCTTACGATTCAGTATCCTTACCCTCTCAATCTTTATTTTAAGCATTTCTTGAGCCAACCCCCTAAAATTGGGAAATTGTAATTACACTGGTTAACAGCCAGTATAGCTAAAAAAGTAAGCCCCGCTTCTTCCTGCGCTCAAACATTCTAGAGTCCCAACACTATAGCAATATTAAGTAAAAAGTGAAAATTTATAAACTTATGGTATCCACACCCAAAAAGTGAGGTGGGAGGCAACATTGGTTTCAGCTTATGTGGGACGCGCCCCACACCGGACTAATTGATAATGCGCCGAGAGAATACATTGACGTGAGGTTAGACTGACGGGAATTCGCTCTGGGAATGCGCTTAAGCAGAAATCACCAGAGGATATACTAAGTTGGGAAGGGAAATTAGTTGTGTATTAAGGGTGACGCTAGATTTAACATTCCCCACACCTCATGGTCCAAGGGCATTAAGCCAGGAATTCTCTTCCCGAATCCTGTAGACATGTGGGTTCAACTGATTCCTCCCATTTTCGGGTTATAAATTTAGAAAGCACCGCTAAAAGCTCCTTTACAGAGTAGAATCAACCAAAACCACACAGCCCCTAACACCCTAAAATGACATTAAACCAAGAGTCGAAGGGATTTTTGTAAGCTCATATTTGAACCTCAACGCGTGAGCCGCATCAAACAGCAACCCGACACAGAATGGCTCTAATTTTATTTCTCGTGAGAAATAAACCGTCCATATTTAGGCGTACTTTTATTTTTCTAGTACATATTTTTCACTGGGGCTTAGCGGTTATAAAAAAGAAAAGGCTGATGGGGTGTGGTTTTGTTGTTTTATGTTTCCGTTTTCGCGCTGGTTTCTTGGCTTTTTTCTTTTTTCGGAATCAGTTTGTCCAATACTCCAAAGATTCCTAAGGCGAAGAGCACTGTCGCCGCGACCATTATTATGGCGTGCGTCATTTGGTTGGTGCCCAGTAGGCTGCTTATGTCGACTGCTATGATGCCCAGTGCGAATCCCAGAGACCTACCACTCCTATTCTTCCAAGCGAGGAATAAGAAGACAATAATTGCAGGAGTGGAAATTACACTCAGGTAGAAAGCTAAAACGGGTATATAAACCTGGGGAATTATTGCGGATAGTGGGTCCAAAATTTTAGACAGGATGCCTAGGTAGGGGTCGGAGTTTGTAAGTGACACAAAGACCGGGCTTAAGGCTTTCAGGGCTATCATCCAGGGTTCCCCTACCAAGTTGCCTGTAACTACGTATGAGACGTACTGGAGGATTATAATCATCATTGTTCGGGCGGAGTCCACAACGTATATGTGTATCAGTGCGACCGCTACAATGAATGGCGGGAGTAGGTAGATTTCCCTTATTCCCAGCATCACTATGGCAATCAACAGTAAAATTCCGAAGATGGTTAAAGCGAAGAAGGGTATAACCATAACATTCTCAATGGGCACAACCGTTATGATGTCCAGATAGTAGCCGAAGTAGAATAGTGAAGAGAGAGCGAAAAAAGCGATTAACAGCAAGGTGATTTTCTGCTTCTTCTTTAGGTAGTGATTGGCGAGGTAAACCGCAGGGACTGCAGAGATGACGGAAATCGTGAGCAACAGGGACGCGTACAGTGACAAGGTTACCACATCTCCTTTTCAGTATCACTCATCCTTTGAATTCTGCCATAACTTTTCTCCTTCTCCATAATGAACTTTTCCAGAGAGTAGAAATCTGACAAGGCGTTGATTCTCCCCCGCAGGTTTATTGCGGCGAGCCGAGCGGTGTATAAATCCCTCATAACGACTATGACTCCCGTTTTGTCTGTAACTTTCATGAGGAAAGTGTTGCCGCTGTGAACGCTGTCTCCCGTGTTCATGTCTGATAAGGGGAACTTCCGGTAGTATTCGATAAACTTCTCTGGAACATCTCCCTTCTTCCACCAGACCTTGTAGTTTACATCTACTATAGCCACTGCTTCCGGCTTCCAACTACCAGCGTTCAGCTCCACGAGCTCAATCATCCTATCAAAACCCTGCTGAGCCAAGCAACATCCTCCAATCTAATCATTATGTTATATAATTATCCTTTTTTATATATTTTTACCACTGAGGTGATACAGAATAGTTTGGCTACGTCTCAAAAAACGGACGTCTATAAAGCACATTTCGCGGCTTAGCGTCCTACCAGGGAAATAGAGAAAAAGAAATCTACATCCTTTCTACCCCGCCACAAAAAACCCTTTTTACCTCTCACAAAAAATATAATCATGGACAATTAACAAAAACCTACAAACATAATAATCTCAGCGTTGCTTAAAGAAGGTTTAACGAGGAAGATAATTTTTTAGCACCTTTTGATAGAAGCACAAAGCTGAATTACTTGATAAATCTGGTCTTGAAGATGAATCTTTTCAATACCTTTTGGATTTGATTTTCGCATGAATACGTATTGTTAAACCCGGCATCTTGAAGCCATTCAGGAAAAAGCAATTGGAATCATGCACAACTTTGATGTCAATGATTAACCATTTCTGACATCAGCTATGGCTCTAAACTGTCTAATCTGGAGCAATGATGAAGATCTAAAAAAACAAAACATGGTAAAGGTTTACAAGCCTCAGGAGATACTTGAGCTATCGAAGTAACAGGATATGATATGAATACGAGGACTATTATTGTTACATACAATCATGGGAGGCACACAGGGCAGCGCTTGAAACCTGTTATGAAGTGTATATAGACTTTTTTCCTTACAACATTTTTGCAGAATTTTAATAGTAGTACACTTCTACTTTTTTGGCCTTCTTCTTGCGCTTTTTCTGCTTTGGTTTAATTCCCAACTGTTTCTGTACCTCTTTTGTCACCATCTTTTTCGCCGATTTAACTACTTCCTTCTTAATTTTTTCTTCCACTTTTCAGCACCAGACTTTTCTTTAAATTTTACGAAATTTGGTCTTTTATAATTTTCCAAAATCACAGTCGAAGGGCTGAGTATAGAGGAAAACACTTTATAGAGTCACCAGGGTTTCCCTCTTAAATTTCCAAATGGTCTGGTAAGTCTGACAATTTCGAAGAGTGCGATTCGCAGTAAATAATTTTTGGGGATATATTTTTAGAGTTGGAAACCTAAAATTGTTGTGTTCGAGGGATTTTGTATGGTTAGTAGGTCACCAAGCCTTATGGACTCTGATGAGTTGCTACACAGGCCTGATGAAAGGCAGAAGTGGCGGGAATCCTATTACTTCAACTGGGTGGATGCTGAAAACAATGTTTCCGGCTTCACCACCATTGGAATACTACCCAACGAGAAGAGAAGAGAATTTGTTTTCCTACTCTTCGTAGATGACAAAATGGAGGTACACTATCAGGAGCCCCCTCTGGAAACCTACGTGGACGACATCAACAAAATGCTCACAGACAACATCCTCACATACCAGCTGGTCAAACCATTCCAAACATGGAAAATACTATACACCACACCCAAACTGGAATTCAAGCTAAGGTGGGAAACCCGCTTCCCCACATACGATTTCGGCAGAGACAGCTCAGCCTCCTGGCACGGCCACTTCGAAGCCTCAGGGAAAGTAAACGGCACCATAAAGTACAGTGATGGAACAAAAAGAAGCTTCAAAGGCTACGGGCAACGCGACAAAAGCTGGGGCTACAGAGACTGGCATCAATTCGACAAATGGTACGCCACCCACATACAATTCCAAGACTGGAGCTGCGCCTTCCGAAAAGACCACACGGGAAGCCGCATAGACCTCTCCGGATCGATGTCCACAAAAAAGGGAAACACCCCCCTGGCAAGAGTGGAAATCGAAACCATTAATGACAATGACCAGTTTCAAACCCCACTCACGTCCACATACTACATAACAGACATAAAAGGAAACAGCTACACCGTCAAATCCAAGCTGCTGGGAAAAAACACCTATCTAAGATTCGCAAGAAACTTTCAGGGAGGATACACTGAACTCTTTGAACAAATGGTAATAATGGAATGCAAAGAAACAGGCGAAGTAGGAACAGGCATGACAGAATACCTCAGAACCATAAAAACAAAATAACCAAACCCCAAAACCACCAAAAAATTAGGAAAGAGAAAAAACACCAAACACAAAAAATGTGAGTACCCATCAACGAATAAATTTTTGGAATTCCCAATAGTATTTTTGGTGTTACGGAGTCTCATCTCCTTGCAAATGCAACCGCCCCCAAAAGAATCATTATTCCAGCAAAGCCACCCAGCACAGCCAAGTCAAACCAGATGGGAAACATGTTATTCCCAAGCAACAATGAGCGAATGGCATCGTACAGGAAAGTTGTTGAGCTAAAAGATATTATAGTGTGGCCTAGCAGAAGGCCTCTCATAGCATCCACAGCGTAGGTTAAGGGATTAAAGTAGCCCAATGTTTGAAGCCAGCCCGGCGCGCTACTTATTGGGAAAAGGGCTCCGCTTGAGAAGAATAGGGGCAAGTTAACAAAGTTCATAATTAAGCCAAAGGACTCCAATGTTTTCAGCCTGGAAGCAATAATTATACTCATGCTCACAAAACCAATAGTAGTCAAAAGCATAATCGGCAAACAGGCCAGCATCATAACAGGCTGCACAGGAATGAAGAACACCGACAACACCAATACAATCGAAGCCTGAATCAACGCATCAGTAGCTCCACCAAGCATCTTACCCGAAAACACCGAAATCCTCTTTATGGGAGCAACAAGCATCTCCTTCAAAAACCCAAACTGCCGATCATAAATCACAGAAATCCCCAGAAAAACAGACGTGAAAAGAAGAGACTGCGCAATAATCCCCGGAAACAGAAAGTTAATGTAGTTAACGCCACCAGACTGCCTAAAGAAACTGGAAAAACCTACACCAAACAACAACAGCCACACTATGGGAGCAGTAACCGCAGTAACAATTCGCATCTTATCCCTCAAATACCTCTTAACCTCCCTCAGCCACACAGCATACACACCACGCAGCTCAGCACGCATTTCACCACTAACCCTCACATTCACAACCATCCTAGCTCTCACATTTTTCCTGTTCATATTTTCACCTTCCTTGTATTCGCTCCTCTTCTATCTTCACCGGTGAGGCCTCCTCATCATTGGCCCCATAATCAATGGTGGCGCTGGGCCCTCCTCGCGTATTTCCCTCCCAGTGTAATATAGAAATACATCATTCAGAGTGGGCTCTTGAAGCGTAAGCGACTCAATAGGAATCCCCTTATCCCTCGCCCAGCAGGCCACATCCGTAATGTGCTCCTCGCCATTCTGAAGACTTATCTTCACCAAACCACTGGTTTTCTTCACACTTTTCACAAAGTCCAGCTCAGAAACCATCTTAGCCAGTTTATCAGCATACTTGGTCTTCACCGTGATCACATCCCCACCCAGCTGCTTCTTGAGCTCCTCAGGAGTCCCCTCAGCCTTAATTTTGCCAAAATCAATAATAGCCAACCTATCACAAAGCCTATCCGCCTCATCCATATAGTGAGTAGTAAGAATCGTAGTGATCTTCTCCTTCTTAGTCAACACCTCAATGTACCGCCATATACGCTCCCGAGTCTGGACGTCCAAACCAAGGGTGGGCTCATCGAGGAAGAGTACTTTGGGTCTGTGTATTAGGCCTCGGGCGATTTCAAGGCGTCTGCGCATTCCTCCGGAGTAGGTTCTCACGAGGTTTTTTGCTCTGTCGGTTAGCTCTACGAGTTCTAGGGCTTCATCTATTCTTTGTTTTGCGACTTCTTTGGGAACGTTGTAGAGCATGGCGTGTATTTCCATGTTTTCGCGGCCGGTTAGTTGGTCGTCGAGGGCTGGGTCTTGGAAGACTATTCCTATGGATTTTCTGACTTGGTCTGGTTGCCTCACAACATTGTAGCCATTTACATAGGCTTCGCCGGAGGTTGGGAGTAGCATACATGAGAGTATGGAGATGGTGGTCGTCTTTCCAGCTCCGTTTGGTCCCAGGAGGCCGAATATTTCGCCTTCCTTGACTTTGAGGTCAATTCCGTTTACGGCGACTATGTCTCCAAATTTTTTGACGAGTTTGCGTGTTTCTATAATATACATGTAATCGCCTCTTTTTTAGTGCTGCTCAGTTTTATGTTCTTTGATTTCTGCGAGGGCTGAGGGCAGCTTTTCATTAAATTTTTTTAGGAGCTTGTGGAACTGCATCATTTCTTCCTTTGTGAAAATGGTGGTCATGAGGTTTTGCATAAAGTTTTGGAAATGTGGAATTGCTGATTTTAGTTTCTCCAGGCCCTCGGGTGTTATTTCAACGAAGATTCGGCGGCGGTCGCCCTTGTCCCGCACCCTCCTCACATAGTTCTGCGCTCTCAGTCGGTCGATTAGTCCAGTGACGTTTCCTTTGGTGACCCTTAGGATATCCGCTAATTCGCTGAGTTGAACCCGCTCACCACGTAGCATGCGGTGGTAGAGGAATGCGAGGGCGCGGAACTGTGTGAGTGTGATTTGGCATTCTTTCTGAAGGCGTGAGTCAACCTCTTTGTCTATAATTTCTTTAACTTGATGTAGTAGGATGAAAGGAGGCTTCTCACTAAGCATTTTTTCAATTGATGCTTCAATTTGTGGGTATACACTTTTTTCCACAAGCTTCACCATGATTTGCCCTGCATATTGTTTACATGTAAAAAGTTTACATATAAATTTTGTCGATGGAACATTAACACGTAAAATCTCTTATTTCTCAAGCCGTCGATAGATAGGCATCCAGTTTCCTGTATGGTGGAGGTATTGGTCTGCAGTTGCACGATTTTTTGTTTATTTTCAGACTTTTTGAGCTTCGAAGGGAAGAGCCACAGAGTTCCAGAGTTGGCGCAATGTAATGTGTATGTATTTTTTGTTTTGGGGTATGTAATTTTTGTTGTGGCCCTGTTTGGGGGAGACTTAAGGAAGCCTCCTTTTCCATTTTTGAGCCCTAAAATGTTTTTTTGAGGGGGGAACATTTTTACATACCCCACAAAATCAAAAATACATACTTGCTACTTTACGCCTTGAGTTGGCGATTCATTTATATATTTAGAGAAACATACCCTTCTTCGATTCAAAGAAGTTTAGGCAGGTTATGTTTTATGACTGACGATTTGCAGATGAACCTCATGAGAAGATTTTGTGTAGGAGATTTAATACGCAGGACGGCTAGAAGATGGCCTAAAAAGGAAGCCTTTGTATACAGCTATAAAGGTAAAGTTACACATCGCTTGACCTACGAGGAGTTTAACCGGTTGGTGAACAGGTTTGCCAATGCTATGCTGGAGATGGGAGTCAAAAAGGGAGACATCGTAGGCATAATTTCACACAACAGTGTACAAATGGGCGTATACCTTTATGGGATAGCGAAAATTGGGGCTTGGATTTGTCCCCTAAACTTTGCCCTGAGGGGAAAAGAAATCACGGACTTAATAAACCATGCCAAGCCAAAGGTTCTCTTCGTAGAAGACGATTTGGTTGCGCACGTTAAGGAACTGGTAAAAGATATGCCCAGCGTGCAAATATACAGTATGATAAACCTCAAGAAGGAAGTGGAGCTTCCCAAGGGTTGGATTGACTTTGATGAATTGATGTCAGACAAGTATCCAGACACGGAACCCGAAGTGATCATAAACGCGGATGACGTTTTAACCCTCATGTACACTAGTGGAACAGAAGCTATGCCTAAGGGAGTTCTCAACACTCACGGTAACTGGTACTCCACATTCATGAGTGCCCCAATAGACCTACACATGGGCAAGGAAGACACCGTAATAGACTCCATACCCCTCTATCACGTGGCGGGTCAATACCTATTCTTCGCGTCTATGGCAGCAGGAGCCAGAGTGGTTATGCACCATGAGCCCAGCCCCATAGAAATCATTTCCCTGATTCAGAACGAGAAAGTAACTGCTATAGTTTATCCTCCAACGGTTTTCACCAATCTTCTATCACTGAACATTCCCAATTTGGCGGAGTTTCTGGGTAAAGCCTTTGGAAGCGTAAAGAAGGCCATTGTTTTTGGCTCCCCCATAGCGGAGGCTAGCTTGAGCAAACTGATGGAGCTCCTTCCCAACGTTTACTTCATGAATTATTATGGACAATCTGAATCCACACCCCTAGGAACAACCATTCAACACCCAGACTTCATCAGAAAACTGAGAGAAGCAAACGAAAAGTATGGTGGAGCAGAACCCATAGGGCAACCCCACCACACCGTGGAAATGAAGGTATTCGACGAGAATGATAATGAAGTCCCCCCGGGAACAATTGGAGAGCTGGTTATGAGAAGCCCCTCAGTAATGCTGGGATACTATAAGGAACCCCAGAAAACCGCGGAAGTCTTCAGAAACGGTTGGCTACACACCGGAGACCTGGGAATAATGGATGAAGAGGGATACTTCTACTTCGTAGACAGAAAGAAGGACATTGTGAAAACCGGAGCAGAAAACGTGTCCACAGTGGAAGTAGAGGGAGTAATATTCAGACACCCCAAAGTAGCCGAAGCCACAGTGGTGGGCCTCCCACACGCAAAATGGGTGGAAGCAGTCACAGCCTTTGTGGTGCCCAAACCCAACCAAACCCTCACAGAGGAGGAAATCATCCAGTACTGCAAAGAAAACCTCGCAGGATATAAGGTACCCAAAAAAGTAATAATCCTCAACACACTTCCCAAGAACCCCAGCGGGAAAATCCTCAAAAAAGTACTCAGAAAAGAGTACCAAACCGCGTACGAGGGAGAAAAAGCATAAAACCGCCACAAAACAATTTTTTTAATATTTTTTTACCTTTTTAACTTTTGATAGGACTTTTTCGCCCTGTTCTTTTAGCAGTTCTTCAACCTTCACTTTATCCACCGCAGTAGTAGTGCCCGGCGCTGTAACGCAGACAGCCCCCGCAGCTTCTCCATAGGCTAAAACCTCCAAGAGCTGGTTCTGGTCTAGTTTGATTTCTTCCTTCAGAGTTTTACCCTTCAAATCTAACAATTTTTTTATGAAACCGGCACAGAAGGCATCTCCCGCCCCGGTGGGATCTACGGCATCTACCTTGAAGGCAGGCATAGAATATATTTCCTCTTCATATGCTGCAACTAGGCCTTTGTCGCCCATACTTACTACAGCCATTTTCACTCCCAGGTTAGCCAACTCCTTCACAGCACCTCTCAACTCTTTCTTGCCCGTGATTTCTGCGGCTTCCAAATTGTTGCAGTGGAATATGTCTATTAGGGGCGCGGCCCCTACTAGAAATTCCCAACCCTTACTATAAGGTCTAATGGGGTCAAGAAAAGTTAAGCAGCCCAGTTCTTTAGCCATTTTGAGGACATCTAGTAGTTTCTCGTCAAATTCGCCCAGAAGTCCCACAGCACCCCCATAAAATATATGGGGCTTTTCAGACTTGAGTACCCCCTTCACAAATTCTGGGTCCAGGTAGAGGTTGGCTCCCACATCAAAGTGAAACCGTCTATCCTCCCCCCTAACCACCAGGATGAGGTCCTTTGAAGTTTCGGCTTTGCGTGTCCGAATTAAGTGGGTAACCACCCCAAAACTGTTTAGGTTCCTCTCTACAAAGTCTCCCAACAAATCTTCCCCCACCCCACCCACACTGCTCACTTCTCCCCTCTTCAATCCAAGCTTTAACAAATCTATTGAAACATTAGCCGCATGTCCACCTATGTGCATCCCTACTGGGGTGAATGTAACCTCTCCGGGAGCTGAAACCTTCTGCAAGTCTGCTGCTATAAAGTCCACCACCATTATCCCCACACAGGTAACACTCACCGGCATAAACAGCCTCCTCAAAACACTTTTTGGACTTATCCTATAACTCAAACTAGGATATTAAAGTTATCATTTGTGAAGAACTGAGGAACCACTAAAACTAATAACAACACCAAATTCACGCAAAAAATTATCTACGAAAAGAACCATCACCCTCTCTTTTTCCCAACGCTACCCTTGTCGTTGGAAGGAAAAAAATAATCCAAAAAATAAATAGATACTAAAATTTTTTATTGGGAGATTAAAGTATCCTGTTTTCGTCAGAATGGGAACTGATATTCGTTTAAGCCAAGTTCATTCTTCATTATTAGGATGTCCCTTTGCAGGTTGGGATTTACGGGTATGCCTGTTTTTAGTCTCTCCCTTTGCTTCTCATATTCTTTTTCGCCGGCAGTGTAAATCCTAGTCTGGCCCGGAGCCTTCTTTGAGCCTCTCAATTGCCTCACAATGTTTCCCGCAGTACGCTTAAATTCCTCTAGGGATGTGAAACTGGAAACGTTTACTGCGAGAAAAAAGTGGCCCAACCTGTAAGGAGTTTTCTTGTCCCTATCAGCCTCAGCAAGACCCCTAAGATAAGGGCCACCTCCAAATGCGGCGCTGAGAATCTCAACTAGGGTAGAGTATCCATAACCCTTGTGTCCCCCTGTGGTTTCGCCCAATCCGCCCAGTGGCAGAAGCGCAGCAGTACCATCAATTAGACGTTTAAGTATAGATTTGGTGTCAGTTAGAGATTCACCATTAGCACCAATAACTAGGCCCTCGGGAGTGGGTTCACCAAGCCTGTCTAAAACTTCTATTTTTCCCCTCTGGGTAATGGATGTGGCACAATCGATTATGAAGGGAAACTCCTCGTCTGTGGGGCAACCAAAAGTTAGAGGATTGGTTCCCAACATGGGCTCCACGCCAAACGTGGGAGCAACCGCGGGTCTTGCGTTGGTAACTGCCATGCCCACCATTCCCTCCTTTACAGCCATCAAAACGTAGTAGCCCGCTATACCGAAATGGTTGGAATTCCTCACAGCCACAGCTCCAGTGCCATATTCTTTAGCCTTCGCGATAGCCAATTGCATGGCGCGGTAAGCCACCACGTGGCCCATACCATTTCCGCCATCAACGAGTGCAGTCGTAGGACCATCCTTAATAATGCTGATTTTTGTAACGGGAAGCTGTTTTCCTTGCTTTATGCGGTCATAGTACATTTTCAATCTTTGGATGCCGTGAGAATCAATACCCCAAAGGTCAGAGGTAATCAAAACCTCGGCGCAAATATCAGCGTCCACACGCGGGACACCCACACCAACAAAAACATCAACCATGAAATTGCGTAGCATCCCCGAATCAATATAGACAACATCACCACTCATAAGAAGACACCCACTTAATTTACTCCTCATGAAGGAGATTCAAATAAGTATTATGGTATCACAACAGCAAGGCGATTACCTGTTTTAGATTCTTTATAGGTGGCGTTTAAGCACTGCGCCCTTTTCTGCCTGCTCAGCGGTTTCCAGCCAACTTACAAGAACTCCCTTCTTCACTTTTGGTTCTGGCGGTTTCCAATCACTTAATCTCTCTTTAATCTCTTTATCTGTGAGGTCAACATCGATTCTTCTTTTAGCTATACTAATTTTGATCAGGTCATCGTTCTTAACAACAGCGATTGGCCCTCCCACAAATGCTTCTGGTGAAACGTGTCCCACGTACAATGCTCCTATGGTTGTTCCCGAGAAGCGCCCGTCACTCACCACTGCCACATTCTCCAGCGCCATCATGCCCACCATAAAAACTACCACTAGATTGTCTGGCATGCCCGGTGCTCCCCTAGGCCCCTGATATCTAACCACAACGGCGTCACCGGACTTAATGTTTCCGGACGCTATGGCCAACATGGCTTCCTCTTCGGTGTCAAAAACCTTCGCAGGGCCCTCAAACTCGTGGAGTTCCTTCCTAACCACAGTGAATCGCGTTACAGCACCATTGGAGGCGAGGTTTCCTCTGAGCACAGCTATTCCCCCCTCGTTTAGTATGGGGTTTGTTTGGGGTCTTATTACTTCTCGATTCAGAACCTTGGCCTCTGCAAGGTTCTCTCTGACCGTTTTTCCAGTAACAGTTATGCAATCAAGGTTTAGGTCTTTTTCTAGTTCCTTCATTAGGGCGGGTACGCCTCCTGCATTGTCAAAATCAACCACGGTGTAGGGTCCACTGGGCCTTAGGTGTGAAAGGTATTTCGTGGCTTTGCCAAGGCGGTCAAAATCTTCAAGGGTAATGTCCAATTTGAGCTCATTTGCCAGTGCTAGAAGGTGCAAGACGCCATTCGTTCCTCCAGAAACTGCCATGAGAACCCTTATAGCGTTCTCCACCGATTTTTTGGTCACAATTTTTGAGAAGTTTAATTGACTCTCCACCAGTTTCACTATTTGGATACCCGTTTTTTTAGCGAACCTAATCTTATTCATA
>JAHAWU010000172.1 GCA_018383815.1 Candidatus Jordarchaeia archaeon
AGAAATACATGCTGGTGTCGATTTGTTTCTTACGACCCATTAGGAATCACCTTCCACACCCCCTATATGTAATAACACCTTATTTAACTTAACTATTTTGGGACATTAGGGAAAATTCCAGAAGACCTGAAAAAAGCTGCAAGCAAACCAGTTATGAAAACCCATGAAAAGGAGAAAAACGCGGAACCCCCCTCTAAAGCCATCCAAAAAGATCTCACAAATAAGGAGAAGCAAAAATACGCCCCTCTACATTAAAGTATACACATTAGCAAAACCGTACAGCGTTGGAATCCTACGCACATATTTGAGAATGCATAAAAAAGGGGGAAAACTTACACCACCCGTTTCTCAATTTTTGCTTATTCATTGTGTTAATATATTGGAGCCATCCATATTTTGAGGGAGCCGTCTATACAGCCGCAGCCAATCCATTTGCCTTTAGGGCTCCAAGACGCCGACGAAATTTTCGTTTCGCAGTTAAAATTTTTCAAAAGAGTCCCCGTTTCTGCATCTAGTATTCGGACAATATGCTCCTCTCCTACTGCCACAAGTAGACCGTTGGGACTCCAAGAGGTGAAGGAGGGAAGACCTTTAAGTTGAAACTCTTTTACACTTCCCTTTTCCACATTCCAAACTAAGAGTAATTTATCATACCCAACGCTTGCCAAAAGATTAGTTTTGGGACTCCAAGCCAGAGACGAAACAACGTCTTTGTGTCCATCCAGCTCCTTAACCAATTTTCTCAGCTCTACATTCCACACCCCTATTTTACCACTCTCCCCCCCGACGGCTAGGAGATTTGATTTACTATTCCAGGCCAGGGACATAATAGGCGAGCCATGTGGAAAGTTTAAGACCCCACCCGTTTTTGTATCCCATACTTTGATGCCTCCGTCTTCCCCACCCGCTGCAAGCATACCACCATCAGGACTCCAGCTAAGCCCCCACACTGGTTTGGTGAAACTTGCCACAGTCTCGTCAGCAGCATCCCGGATCACAACCTTATTTTCCATAGCACGCGCAAGGAGGCGCCCCTTAGGACTCCAGGCAATGGCTTTAACAACATTACTGCTACTGAAGCCCCCTACACTGTTAAGACTCTTTATGTCCCAAAACTTGACTGTGTTCCCATCTGCACTTACCATTTGTCGCTCATCAGGACTCCAATCCAATCCAACAACCTCCCCAACATGCCCCTTGAAAGACAGTACGCTAATCCTGTTCCACAGAGAGACTACCCCGCTTTTCCTACCTCCAGCCAGCCAGAGACCGTCTCTTCTCCAAGCAACAGAAAATACATTATCACCAACCGTAAAACTTTTAATCTCCTCCCCACTCCTCTTCCACACCCTGATGAAACCGTCGGCACCTCCACTTGCAATTAACCCGTCGTGACTCCAAGCAACCGATAAAATAGGCCCACTATACGCACTGAAAAAGCTATTCTCACCGGACTCGGGGTTCCAAACACTAATTAACCCATCATCACCTCCCGTCGCAAGCAATCCTTCACCCGACCAATCCAGGGCGCGAACAGCCCCCTTATGCCCCTCCAAAACCCCCACATCCCGAGCGCCTTTAAGACCAAAAACGTAAACATCGTCCTCCCCACCCGCAGCGACCATCTCTTCATCCGGACTCCAAGAAGCCGAAAAAAGCATCCTACCTTTTTTTAACAACTTAACTTCCTTCCAATCCTCACAACTCCAAATTTTAACCACGCCACCACCGGAACTTAAGAGAAAACGCCCACTAGGACTCCACCTGACCGATAAAACACCAGAACCATGATTCAAAGTCCTAACAGGCTTCTGCATCCCAATACGCCAAACCTTAATCGTCCCATTAATCCCAGCCGCAGCCAACATATTACCATCAGGACTCCAATCCACAGAGAGAACCCAACGATCATGCCTAAAACTATCAACAACCTTCCAACTCCTTGCCTCCAAAATCCTTACCACATTATCATTTCCAGCCGCAGCCAAAAAGTTCCCAAAAGGACTCCAGCAAACGGCATAAATCCAACGCTCACTTACCTCAAAATCTCCCTCATGAAACCAATCCTCATTCTGAACCCAAGAACTCATAAAACCACCCGCCTTTTCACGTAACTGGAGAGAAGCAAGAACTTTTTTTGTTTCTGTTTTTTTACCAGCTTTTTACGCGATGGAAGAGAAGCAAAAGCCTTACCATAACGGCGACCCCCTTCTAAAGCCCCAAGAGAAGCAGGACACTGAGTATCCCATCCCTGCTTCCTGCTACTACCTCATTTTCTTCGTCTCCGTCCACGTCACCCACAAAACAGCACTCAACGCTGCCTTCGAGTTCCTGGTGCCACTTTTGTCTTCCTGCCCCGCTGAAGACCCTAAGGGTCTTCCAGCTTCCTGTTATTATTTTGTTTTCTTCGTCTCCGTCCACGTCACCCACAAAACAGCAATGAACAGGTTTTCCGAGTTTTTGTTGCCATTTTTGTGTGTATTTTTGCTGATTTGTGGTCGTGTTTTTTCCTCCTTTTTTGTATGTATTTTTGGGCATAAAAAGTTTTTAGTGCATTTTTGGTATTTGGAGCATGTTTGGAGACAAATGTTCCCCAGAAAAAAAGGGTTAGGCTTGGAAAGAAGCTCTATTAGGGCTCCTTTTTGCAAAAGGAGACATAAGTTGAGGGATCTAAACCACACGTAGGAGAACAACTTGAAGCCTCAGGTCCGAAGACGTTCTCCAGCGGCTTGCACTAAAAACTTTTTACGCCCGTATTTTTCGTTTTTTTGCTCCATTGTATACTTGTTTCCTTTTGTTTGGATAAGTTTTTCTCTTTTCCGCTATTTAGCGTTTTTCCAACTGCAGAGTATTCTGTTTGCTATGAAAACGTGTTTTCCTTCTTTGTCTAAGAAGCGTAGCTTATGTAGGTTTTTAGTGGCGCTCTTGTTTTTTGGGGTATGTTTTTATGTGACGTATATTCTGTCTCCTGTTTTGACTTTTATTGGTTCTGTGTCTTTGAGTGTTTTTCCGCTTATGACGACTTGGCACTTGTTTAGAGGGATTTCCGTTGTGTTGGAGAGGGCGTCTTTGAGGGCGTAGGCTACTGCTTCGCTGCGAATTGTGATTGTGGTTACTATTCCTTTATTTGTGAGCATAACTGCGACTGTTGCTTCTTGTGTGTGGGATGTGGGTGTGTAGTTTTTGATTGTTTCTTCTAACAGTTTCTTTATTTGGCTGTCTTTGCAGAAGTTTTTTGCTTTTTCTAGGAGGGGAAGGTGGCTTGTGTCTCCTAGTTCTTTGAGGGTTCTTATGGCTTCTTGGCAGATGTGGGCGGCTATCGTACATTTTTTGCTGGGGTGGCTGAGGATGTTAATTAGTATTGGTAGGACTTCTCTATTTTTTAGCTCTCGGAAGGCTTTGAACGCTTTTATAAGAGCTCTTGGTTCTCCTCCTTCCTGAAGGAGCTTTTTTAAGTCATTAATTCTTTCTATTTGCCCAAGTTGGACGAGTGACTTCCAGATGGCGACTTTAACTAGAGTGCTAGGCTTCTCTCTTAGAGCTTCTTCTAGGATTTTGATTGCTTGGGGATTCGCGGTTTCCCCTAGTTTCCAAGCTGCTGTTTCCTGTTTTTCCTCGTCATGAGATTTTAACTGCTTCTTGAGTTCTTTCATGTTTGACATTTTAATCCCGGCTACTTTTGCAGAGTGAGATCCAGCTCTTCCACAGACTTTATGGTTATTTCTAGTGGTTGAATCTTATTAATGTAGATGTTTTTTCCCCTATTTACTATGTTTTGAAGATTTTTGAGGGAGGGTGGAGCGTCACGAATGTGCGCCGCAAGTTGACTGGTGATGGGCTCCAGAAGCTGGTACAGAGTAGAGATGTATGCTTCCTCTTCGGTGAGTGTGTGAAAATCCCACTGGGTTTCTTCAATGATTTTCAGAGAGTTTTCTACTGGTTTCCTCAGTTTTTTAACAAGGTTGTCGAGTTCATTTGCGTTCTCGACGAGTTCGTTAAGCTTATCTCTTACTTCGGCGTAGGAAGCGAGTACTTCTCTAACAAGATTTAGAACTTTCCCTGATTTAGTCTCTATAGAGCGTAGAAAATCATTAACTGTGTCTGGTATTTTTTGGAAGCTGTAACCTGCCTTCTTCTCACCCATAAAATTGTCTAGGTATCCCAATGATTTTTGGTGGTCTACAAACTCATCCTGCTTTCTAGCCAACCATTCCCCAGATTTTTCCACGCTGGATAAGACTTTGTTAATCTCTTCCTCAATATTTTTGAGGAGCATTTCAGCCTTCTTGAGGGATTCTAAGGCATTCTTAATTTCCTCAATCCTAAGCAAAGCCCGTCTCCCTAGTTCCAAGTCTTCCCTATTTAAATACCGTTCTAACCGTCTACCATCAGTGAGATTTTTAATATGATATAGGAATAAAGCGCACCTATCGTTTAGAATCATATTGTACCATTCTGAAGCTAGTAGGGATGCAACACCCCTTAGGGTGTCCGACAAGCCGTAAATGTTTTGCCTCAACTTATCCATTGGGGCAAGAGACCTCTTTAAGCCCTGAATTTCCTTAGAAGACTCCATTATGCTTGCCTTTCCCGACGCATCAATCTTCTCCAAGGCACCTATAAGTAGGCGATATTTTTCATTCCAGCCAATGGTCCAGTCTACTCCCTCTACAGCCTCTCGAACCACTTCCTGAAACTTTTCAACGTATCTTCCGGGAGTGGCTTCTTGTCTATCAAGGAAAACTAGGCCTTCCCCCTTCTTCGCCTTTACAAAATCCTTCTCTTCTTTCAATTTATTTTCCTGCTTGAGCCCTGAACGTTGATCCTTCTTGGTTTTTTCGGTTTTCTTCAACCAGCTAGGTATCTCTGGAGGGGCTTCACGTGTAGGAGCAGTCTGACTCACCACTGGTTGTGCGTAGGAACTAGGTACCAGAATGTAATTTTCCCTTTGAATTATAGATTCAGGGTTTTTACAGTCCGTGGCAAGCGTGCGGTTCTCTATTTTCGAAAGGGGGAGGAAAAAGTAAACTGCTCTAAGGAGCTTCTCAGCAGAATCTAAATTACTGTAATACACGCGTACCATCTCATTGGCAGCAAAGCAGTCCACCACTTTTCCCACAAACCTCCAACCCCCATCAACCCCCATTACAGCCTCAGAAAGCTTTTCCCTATTTAAAACAGCAGAATTACCACTTATATAATCTTCAAAGTCGCGGGCCCCAAGCTTCTCCCCCAGAAAGTTTCTTACAGACAGAATGTCTCGACCATAAAGATTAAAGTCGTCCCTATGTATTAGAACGGCTCTAGAGGTCCACGCGGGTCTCTCCACAGCTATTCCAACGCCTTTAACTTTACTAGTTTCACCAGCGTAAAAAACGCGAGAAATGAAAATGTACCTATCACTATTAAGGTTAATTGTCCCGATTTTGATACTCTCAAAATGATTCTTTGCGTACAGTTCGTATGAACTTATTCCACGGGGAAATGCGTACACTCTAAGCTCCCTAAAAACATTATCCTCCTCAACGGGTATTGTGGAGTCTAGGTCTCCCTTTGGACTTTGAAAATCAATTTCAACAACAACAACTCCCTTCAACCAAATCACCTCCGTCTTCCCAAATAATCGGCAATATCTTGAAGTAGCTCGGTGTATCCAAACTGCCTGAGAAGGCTGGTCGTGCTTTTTCCTCCAAAACCGTATGATGCAACGTTGTACCACTTTATTATGAAACCTCTTCTCCTTAATCTAGCAAGGTTTATTGCCATAAGTCTGGCAAAATAATTCTCGATTTCGGCTTTGTCCATTCCGTGAACATCAGACTTGGTAAATACAAAAAAAACAGGCTTACCCTTAACATTTGGATTCATTTTGATGAATATATCTATGGCTTTAGTGAGGGGAACGACTTGTTCTGCAAGAGAGGAACGAATACACTCATCCCTTTTCTTTCTAAACTCATCGGCAGTAACGGTGACAAGGTTCCCTTTACCATCAGTAAGCCTTACTACATCAATCATAATGATTATACCATCCGCATTCCTAAAAAGGTTAATAAATGCGTCTAGTAGATCTTTCTGCTCTGGTCTAATTGTGCTTAGCTCCCCCTTCGCCAAAGACCTCATAAGCTCTTCAAACTCGGCTCCACCAAAATCCTCAGTATATATATAAAAGTTGCACGGTATCGAACTTTCTCCAATATCCACTTTATCAACAAAAAGATTTATGGGCGTCCTCTCCATTGTGGGAGGAATAGGTAAACCATTCAAAATATACTGAAACATATCATGAAAATAGTCAACATTATCAACTTCGCCCCACCCCAACTCGCTGACAATATGTGCTAAAGTAAAGAAAAAATAACTCTTACCCACCTGTCTAATTCCAATAACAGGAATCTTTCTCTTCCGCCTGCCAAATTCAAGTCTCATTATAGCCATCAACTCACACCTTAACTAGCATTCAGCAATCCCATCACCACGTTTACTTAAAAATAAATAAGCAAAAAATAGAAATATATTTTTTTCCCCTTTCAAGAACACGTCCAAAAAATTGATGTAGTTGTATGCTTATTAGTTTTGTTTGGGCGGAACGGTGTTTCTGGTTTCCTCCCATTCCACAACCATTTCGGGTTTCT
>JAHAWU010000173.1 GCA_018383815.1 Candidatus Jordarchaeia archaeon
CTCAGGCGCCAACAAGGCGACGCAGAAACCCGAAATGGTTGTGGAATGGGAGGAAACCAGAAACACCGTTCCGCCCAAACAAAACTAATAAACATACAACTACATCAATTTTTTGGACGTGTTCTCCAAATCCCAAAACCCTTTAAACTAATGAATCCAAAACAATTTTTCAGTTAAAAAATGTGGAAAAAATGAAGAAACCAATTGAACCCAAATATCAAAATTTTAAGAACAAAAAATGGCATAAAGTAACTGGTATGTACTTTTGATTTTGTATGTGAAAATGTCTGTAAAACCCCTATTATAGGGCTGGGATTTGGAAAATAAGGCTTAAGAAGCCTCCCTTTAAAATCAGCCCCCAACAAACACACATACTCCCAGCGCAAAAAAACATTACACAATGCATTGTGCCACTAAAAATGCACAAAAGTTTTTTATGTGGTTTAAGCTTAAATCCTCTGATAACGCTAAATAGACATGCTTCCACTGGAGTTAAACTTCTTTGCCAATTAAACTAATTGTTTTTGATGTGGACGAAACCCTCTGGAGTGTCAGCGTTACTTTTACATCCTTCCTTAAACCCCCACTTAGACTAGTTGAGGTCAACGAAATCAGAGACTCCCAAGAGGCAAAAGTCAAACTATTCCCAGAAGTCCGAGAACTACTCAAAACTATAAAAGAAAAAGGCATCCTAATGTCAATAGCCAGCCTCAACGACCCTGAACCCAACCTAGTTATGGAGTGTCTCAAACTCTTCAAAATCGCAGACTACTTCATCTATCCCCAGGTCAACCACAAGGGCAAAAACAGAAACATAAAAACAATACTTAAGCTAATCAAAGAAAAAGAAGGAATCCAGATAGACTATTCTGAAATAATCTTCGTCGACGACCAGGAACTAAACACCAGGAGCGTTATGAAGGGCTGTCCCGGAATAAAAGCAGTACACTTAGGCACAGACATAAAAAACATTGGCCAAATCCTAAACCTCATCTAAAAATATTCAAACCTAACACTAAAACATTAAGTGTTCAACTAACTTCTTCGGGCGTTTAATGGAAGAGTCACATCAGAAGCAAATGTGATCCATAACTCATCATCTTTAGCGATTATTTTACCTCCCTTAATTGTTAATTCCTTCCGCATCCATTCCCAAAAGGTGCTTTTTGTCATTTTCTCCCTGGAAATTCGTGAAACGCTTGGCAAAATAGGTTATTAAACAAAAATTCTTATCCTGATTAAGGAAAAATACACCTTAAGTACTTTATTTATAAGGGTCGCAAATATGAGAGATTTCAGAAACAGAGGTCTTATACAATAACATTTATAGGCACTTAATTGGTGTCTTTAATTGTAGATTAACAATTGTAAACACAATTAATTTGAGAAAACAAGAAAAGTTCAAAATTAAGATAATTATTAGCCAAAAAAGGAGATAGGAAATAGGAGGCGTAGCCATTGAAACCTACACAATATAGTGAAAAGGTAAAAGAACACTTCAAAAATCCAAAAAACGTCGGGGAAATAGAAAACCCAGACGGAGAAGGAACAGTGGGAAACCCCCTATGCGGTGACATGATGAAAATGACCATAAAAGTTTCAAAAGATGGGCGTCTTGAGGATATAAAGTTCAAAACATATGGTTGCGGCTCAGCTATTGCTACCAGTAGTATCATTACTGAAATGGCTAAGGGTTTAACTTTGGAGGAGGCTTTGAAGATTACTCGCAAAGATGTGGCGGATGAGTTGGAGGGTTTGCCCCCTATTAAGATGCATTGTAGTAATTTGGCTGCTGATGCTTTGCATGCTGCTATCAAGGATTATTTGTCTCGTAAGGAACGAGGCTAGGTTGGTGTACAGGCGAGGGTTGAGGGTGCTTTTGATTATGATGTGATTGTTGTTGGAGGTGGGCCTGCTGGGCTTACTGCAGCTATTCAGACCGCTGCTAGGGGTTTGAGTGTGGCGGTTTTTGAGGGTAAGTCTTGGGGTGGAGTTTTATCAACAATTTATCCCAATAAGAAGATTCTTAATTTTCCAGGGTTGCCTGACAACACCTTGGGCAGAGATTTCGTTACCAATTTGTTGAAACAAGCTCATGACTTGGGTGTAGCGATGAAAAACGAGTTTGTGAATGAAGTTTCTCCAGAGAAAGTGGTTAAGACTTCGATGGGTGAGTACCGTGCCAGAGCAGTGATTATTGCTACAGGCACCCTCCCCTTGGCTTGTGGTATTCCTGGTGAAACTGATTTTACTAAGGGCGATAAGGGCGTTTACTATTATGTGTCTTACCCTGAGAAGTTTATGGGTAAGCGGGTGCTGGTTTATGGTAATGGAGAGCAAGCTTTAGAATCGGCTCTGGCCTTGGAGAATATTGCGGATAAGATTACCTTTGCCTATAAGGAGAAGGATCTTGTAGGTTTTGACAAGAACGTTAAGGCGGTTAAGCGATCCGATAGGATTAAGCTTTTACCAAAGACGGAGCTGGTGAAAATTGAGGGAACAGATACTGTGGAGAAAGTAGTTTTACATGACTTGGACGAAGACGAGGATTTTGAACTAGTGGTGGATATGGTGGTTCTTGCGGTGGGCATGACCCCTAACACGGATATTTACCGTAAGCTGGGTGTTGAAACTGACGAGAGGGGATTTATAAAGGTAGATAGGGATCAAAGGACTAACATCGAAGGTATTTATGCTGTGGGCGATGTAACAACCGATTTACAGCTCCTGGTAGTTGCGGTCAGTCAAGGGGCTACCGCAGCTCATAGGGTTTCAGAATATATTCAGAAGCAAAAGGGTTTTTAAATCGAAAAACATAATTTGTGTGGGAACGCGTCTCCTCTATCTACCTCCATCCTTTGGGATCCTCAAGTAGCTCCATTAGCAGTAAGGACGGCAATCCTAGCATTGCTGAGTTTGAGGATCTTTGAATCCAAAATAGGAGACGTGTTTCCTCTAATATTCTATTAATTTGGCGCCATATTTTTTAGAGAAATACGTTTCAGGGAGGTTGATTTTGTGATTGATTTTTGGGGCTTAGTTGAGGAGGCTGTGAAGTTTCATGGGCATATCTGTCCGGGGTTGCTGATTGGTGTTAGGATGGGTGTTGCTGCTTTGAATCTTTTGGGTGTTAGTCGGGCTTCAGATGAGGAGCTCTATGCGGTTGTTGAGAACGACAACTGTTCAGTGGATGGTTTGCAGGTTGTTGTGGGTGTGACTTTTGGTAAAGGTAACCTGTCGTTTAGGGATTATGGAAAGATGGCAGCCACTTTTTACCTTAGGTCCAGAAAAATTGCTCTTAGGCTGGTGTTTGAACCCGATAGTTTTGAAAAGATTGGATATGTGGATCTGGAAGAGGCTATGCGTGAACAGAATCCGGAATTGAAGATGGCTAAATTTGCCAAGATTGCTAAAAGATTTGGAGATTTGCCTGACGATGAAGTTTTTAAAATGAGCATTGTTGATATGGCGGAGCCACAGATGGCAGAGATTAGGAAATCTGTGAGATGTGAGGGGTGTGGAGAAATGACGATGGAAACAAAGACTGTGGTTAAAAATGGGAAGCTTCTATGCATCCCCTGTAGTTCCGGTGTGAATTACTATCGTGTTAAATAATTCCTTTCCTTTTCGACAAATTCTGGGGCCTTAGCTTCTGGTACGCAGTCTAAATTTTTGATGTATGGTTTTATGTCTAGTACCGGTGTTCCATTGAAAGCATCTAGGCCTCTGACTTCTAGGATATTGTTTTTTCTTTTTTCCAGTTTTACTACTGCTAGTCCTATACAGTTTGGTCGGATTGGGGATCTTGTACTTAACACTCCTCTGACGGGTAGTTTCGGGTCGCGTTTTGGGTGTACTTTTTTGGGAAATGGTATGCCTGCAAGTTGGTGTGTCCAGTAAATTACTATTATGTGGGTAAAGTCTTCGATTCCATCCAGTGTTTCTTCCAGGTCTTTTTCCAATATGATTTTTGCTAGCACTTCTTTGGGTTCGTACTTGTGTTCAGAATCAATAATTGATTCAACGTATCCTATGGGCTTGAAAACTGCTATTTTGTATTTTTTGTTTGTCATATTCTCCCCTTTTTCCTTACCATGTTTCTTGTTTAGGAGCTTTTTCTTTATTAACCATTTCTGGAAACCAAAATTATTTATACTACACGAGACCAATTAGAAGTATTTATTGCCCTAAAAGGTGTATTTAGGGGTTTCGAACTTGAAGATTAACCGGTTAATGCTTATTGGGTTAGTCATTTTAGGTTTGGCACTGGTTGTAGCCTCGATTGGTATTTTTGATCCTCATTACAGACAGGCGCCGATTAAAGCTCCAGTAGTGAACGTAGGTAGCGGATTAGCCTTCCCTGGAGCTTCTATCGGTGATTTTTACGCTATTTTTTCTGCTCCCAGCACTTCTCAGGTGCAGTTACCCAATTATCCCTTTGAAATTTCGTTGTTTGGGGGCCCCTCAGGGAGCAGCATTTTTATAGGAGGATACTTTTTTGCGAGTGGCCCCATTAACTTTACTATAAGCTCTCTTCTTCCGGGCAAGCCCGAAATTTTTAGAGTGCAAAACTCTTCCTCCCTAATTTATCTTGCGCCAAACGCCTACTATCCCTGGTTTTACCAAATAACGTGGGAAAACAGTAACACTGAGCCTATTATTGTGATCGGAAACAATTTTGCTTTAGACCCCATTACACCTTCATTCAACTTAAACAGTAATATCGTGTTAGCCCTAGGACTCTCAGCCCTAGGCCTACTAGTTTTTGCTTCAGGTGTTATTACCTTAAAAGTGGGAAATAAAGGTCAGCTCAAACTTCCCAAAGCTTATAGAAATATTTTTGATGTACTTAACGCTTCATTGACAGTTTGGAATAGAGTTTTTCCCAGAGTGACTTTAACCTTCGCTTTTCTGGCATCTCTTCAGATTGTAATTATTTCACTTGCAAGAGGCTTTAATCAAATAATAAATTTTGAACTCTTATCCTTAATCAATCCCTTTTACTCACCATTTTACAGAAACTATCTTCTTCTACAGATTATAACTTTCAGCATTCCATTAATCTACATCCTAGTAGTTATTTTCAGTTCTCTCCTAACTCTAGTAGCAGACGGAGTGGCCATAAAATATGCTTATGATCAACTAACCAAAAAAGAGAATTCTTTACAAGAAAACCTCAAAATTGCCGCGAAACTTTCCGGGAAAATGTTAGGCGCCTCAGTACTACTATCAATGATTTTAATTGCGGGTTTAATTGTTCTCTTGGTTCCTGGAATTTACTTGGCAGTAATTCTGTCCCTAACTCTGCAGGCAATCATAATTGAGAGAACCACTATAACCAAAGCCATTACTAGAAGCATAGAGTTAACCCGTGGAAAAAGGTTGGACACCTTCAAGCTCTTAATCTACGGAAGCACAATAGCAATCTCAACTCTATTTCTCGCATACCTCATCGCTTTCAAAATGGCTCCCTCAGTACCCACAATAATAACTCCAGGAGATTACTTCAACACATCCTCCATAACCTCACTAATCACCTTTTTACCTTCCATAACCGGATTTGCACTAATAATAGGCTCAATGACAGCTATCACTATTCCCCTCCTCAGAATAATAATGACCACTTGGTACCATTACCTTAACAAACAAAACCAAAACACAGCAATTTGAAGATACAATCACCAAAAAGTACATAATACTTTTCTTCCGTCTTCATGGGTGAGACCCCGCGTTAGTTACGTGTTCTCCTGTTACTATTTATATTATCTATTTGGTGAGTGAGGAGTGGTGGATTAATTCCGCCCAAAAAATCCACGTGTCTTAGGCGCGTTTCTTGATCTTTGGAGAAGGCGCCTTAAGTATGTGGGTTGTTGGGATAGTTCGAAAAGAATAATTGCTCTCGAACCCATCCCAACGGTGGTGACCCCACATGTCAGAACTCGTGTTTGAAGCATTTAAGTTTAACGAACAATTAGAAGCAATCCTCACCACACCCCTAGAAGCAGATTACCGGCTGAGAGGAAAAGTAGCACCCGGACTACCCGGAAGCAGCCTGGAGAGCAGAGCCCTCTTCATAAAGAAACTGGTGAACGGAGACCCAAACTTCTTCCCCATAGACGCATTCCAAGTAAAAACAGAGGAATGCCCAGTCTGCGCCACCCTCCAAAGAACGAGAACAAAACCCCACCTACTCCTACACTGCCCCCAGTGCCAAGGATCAGCCCACACCTGGCGATAGATTCGCAAAATCTTTTTTCTTTTATTGGCCTAATAATTTTAGCTTTTTTCCACATTTTTCCTCAAATTTCAAGGTTTCAACCCACTAATCCCGAAAAAGTTCCGGGAAAGGTTAAAGAAGAGCAGAAAAAGGGCCCAAAAAAACACTGGATTCTGCGAATCTATCGCCTGGGGAAGCAACACCGCAAACCCCGACACATGGAACAAGAGTTTCCTCTGCCAGGACTGCGGCTACCGCAATGCTGTTCGAAAGATTTCTTTAGCTTCACCTACGTAAAATAAATAGGATGTTTGATGGTTAAGTTTAATAGAGAAGATGTTAAGGGATTGTTGGAGTGGCTTCGTGGTGTAGCCGCGAGAGTTGCGGAAGAGTTTGG
>JAHAWU010000174.1 GCA_018383815.1 Candidatus Jordarchaeia archaeon
GAACACGATAATGAATATTCCAGATTTTGACCTGGTGATTGGGCGGGGTGAACTTGTAGGGGAGTGGAACCAAACACAAAGCATTAATGGAACCCAGTTCACTATTATTTGTAGGCAGTATAGGCTTGAGGTTAACGGCACCCTGCAGGAAGTCGTAAAGGCCTCCTTCTACAATGAGGAGGGAGTACTACTCATGGATCCAGACGTGTACAAAAGCATCGTCCCACTATGGATCTGGATAGGCTGGTGGCCCTTCGGATACCCACTATACTACGGCGAAGACATTTCCCTAACTATTCGTTACAGAAACTATTGGATAGATCCAGTAACAAACATTCCAGTTCTTGAGGCAGCGAACTTCCACGATGTACTCAACCAAGCTTTTGCAATTGGTGAATTTCCTGGAGTTCCATTAGTTGGAGTAATAGGAATTATTCTTGGTACTGTAGGCATTTTTGGTGACTGTATCCGCAGGTGTTATGCTTGGTACTGCAATAGTGGTGGCTCAATCGGAATTGAATATGGCTTACAATCGGGCTTGGGTGAATGACTGGGGAATTAGAACCGTTACACATGTGCACTATATTTATCCTTGGACTATCTTTGGATACCTTACCTCGTGGGTCGCACAGTACTTGGTTTGGTTTGATGGTACAGTTCGTGAGTGGCTTCCCAATTCCCACGTTCAAGGTATCATCTTTACTGGCATTGGCATTAACGCCTTAATCCTGAGTGGTGTTCAAGCTATGATTCTTGCTGAGGGCATAAAGAATTCATGGATCCCCTGGTTTACCTGGGTCTGGGCTGGCCCATACAAAATTTCATAACATTCCCCTTGTTTTTTATTGCTTGTAAAGCGAGGTGGAAAAAGATATGGTTAAAAAATCCAATAGTGAGATTTTGGAGTTTTGGGGAAGTACGCGAAACAAGGCGTATTTGCTTTTAATAATAGATGTGACAGCATTTGTACTTGTTCTTATTGCATTTGCTGTTCGTATATTATATTCATTACCAATGAAAAGATCTTTTCCTCTGTTATTTTTCATTGATTATTTGTCAAAGCTGGAGTTGGCTCCTGTGTTTATGGTGTTGTTTGTTTTGGTTATAGTTCCCCTTCCCCTGCTTCTCTTTTATGCTCATATATATGGTCGAGTTTCCTACCGCCACAAGAACTACGGGGAGGTCTGGAACCTAATAGGAAGGGTCATAAGGCAGAATTACCGTAAAAACATCAGGTTCATCCTCTCGCCAGCACTATACATCATGGTAGGTGTCCTATGGATAATATGTTGTAGCTTTATGATGGTTGAGTTTCTAGTTAACGAGTATACATGGTGGAGGTACGTTACTTTTATAGTGGCATTGACAGCGATTCTACTTGGTTTGTTGGCTCAAGTCTTTAGTAAGGTTATAATCCGGGAAATTGAAAAGCTTTGCTGATTTTGCACCTTTTTTTCTTTAAATTCCTTGGACGAAAAAATGTACCTTGCCTTTGGGGGCGTTGGCCGTCGGCACTTGTCTCTACGGTGTGGGTTTATAAAACACCATTTATAGCTCATTTGCTATGAAAACGTGTTTTCTTTCTTTGTCTAAGAAGCGTAGCTTATGTAGGTTTTTCCAAAATGTGCGTTAGCCACAGTTATTGTGGGTTATCTTTCCAGTTTTTGTTGTATATTGTTGCTTTTCATTTTGGCGGTGGGGAAATGTGTATCTTTTGCATAAAATTCATGGGAAAACAGTACTGGTAGCGTTTATCGTGGTGCGTAGCTTTCCAAGGGGAGGCTTTTACAATTTTTTTACCCGCAAGGGTTTTTAAAATGCGATAGGTTTAAATTCAACTTTTGACATTCTTTTCCAAAAAAAATTTGGAATAAAAGTAATGAAATTTATGCATGTGAGTAATATTTTATGGGAAATTGAGTGTAAAACAAGTTTCCAAATAAGGGAACTATCAATCCGAGCTCAACAAGGAAAACCATAAATTGAAACTATTCAAACTAAAACAAACAAAGAGTGACTGTAAAAACAGGTGAAAAACGGTGGATAAAACCTTGAAAAGATTTAATTGCCCCCGAGAAACTACACCCTTCAAGAGCCCCACAAGTACTGAGCAATTCAACAAAATTTCCAGGAGCACAGGTACTCCGCTTAGGATTCAAAAAATAGGTAAAATTACCGTCTCGATGAGTGGAGGGCTCGGATCTGATAGGAAAATGTGAGGTTTCGGTATGCCAGAAATAGACATGAGCAGCAAGTCTATCCTTGGAGCAAAGACTAGAGTTAAAGATGTATCCCCAACTAGTGGTATGTGCCCCATTTGTATTTATGAGTGTAGGTCGCTCTGCGAAGTTGGAAAAGCGGCTTTTAGAGGAAGAGAAGCCCTTTACCCTCTCCCCGAGCAGTATGGAATGAGCACTGCAGCTTCCAACAAGTATTACGTTGTTGATTGGTCCGACTTCCAGATAATGGTGAACGTGCTGGGAGCTGAAGGCATAGAGCCAGACCCCGACAAAGCCATATTTCCCGCGGTGGATATTAAAACTGTTGTGGGAGGAGTTAAACTCAAAATTCCCGTCTTCACCGCGGGCTTGGGGTCAACCTACGTAGCCAAGTATAACTGGAAAGGCTTAGCAATCGGCGCGGCAATATCGGGCACCATGCAGGTGATAGGCGAAAACGTTTGCGGAATGGATTTTGAAGCCCAATTCACAAATGGGAAAGTTACACACTCCCCAGACATGAATGAGAGAGTTGAGTCATTCAGAGAATTTTGGGACGGAGAATATGGGGACATCGTTGTACAAACCAATGTTGAGGATCAGCGGTTAGGCGTAGACCTCTATGCTCTATCTAAACTGGAAGTTAGTACAATTGAGAGAAAATGGGGACAGGGAGCCAAAGCCTTGGGCGGCGAGGTACGAGTAACAGACATTGACCAAGCTATAACCCTCAAGAAGAGAGGATACATCGTTATTCCCGACCCTGAAGACCCCAATGTGCAACAAGCATTCAAGGAGGGAACCTTCAAATCCTTTGAGCGCCACAGCAGAGTGGGGATGCCTGAGAGGAAAACCTTTTTGGAGGATGTGGATTCCCTCAGGGAGCAAGGAGCTAAAAGAGTCTTTCTGAAAACGGGAGCCTACAAACCAGCGATTGTCGCCTTCACACTAAAGTGTGCTTCTGAAGCCAAGATTGACTTGGTCACCTTCGATGGTGCTGGAGGCGGAACTGGCATGAGCCCTGTGCCTATGATGCTGGAGTGCGCTACACCCACAGTTTTCCTAGAAGCACAGGTTTTACAGTGTCTAAATATAATGAAAGAGAACAATATGTATATACCGGATATTGCTATGGCTGGAGGTTTCACCAGTGAAACTCAAATATTTAAAGCCATAGCTTTAAGCAACTTTGACGGTGGACCGTTTGTGAAAGCTATTGCCATGGCTAGAGCGCCGGTCACTGCAGTTATGAAGGCCTCCTACTTCTCTGAACTTGCTCAGGAAAACGCTTTGCCGCTGGAGTTTGTTAAAAATTATGGTGGTGAACCAGATAAGTTCTTCTTGTGTAGCGCTGAGCTCCGTCAAAAATATGGTTCGGACTACGATTTGATACCTCCAGGCGCGATAGGCCTCTACAGCTACTATGTGGACAAGATTGGAACAGGACTTAAGCAACTGATGGCAGGAGTGAGAAAGTGGAAGCTGAGTCTCCTAGACAGAAACGACATAGCTTCATTGACTGATAGAGCTAAAAGGGTAACGGGAATTCCCCTCATAGAAGAGATGGAAAAGGAAGCGATGAGAAAAATCCTCCTCGGCTAAAAACTAGCCACTCACCCACTTCTCCATTTTCCGCTAAGAAGAAATTTGCTTGAGTTCTTACTGGATTTGTCTTTAAAGGTTAGACTGGGGGTTTAAGATTTTTTTCATATTTTAGGACTAGGTGTTCTACGCTAGTTTTGCTTAGGAGTTCTATGCTTGTTTCCTTGCTTAGCTTGGAAATTTCTGTGATGAGTTCAAAAATTTTTTGGAAGTTTTGTTCTAGGTTAATTTTTGTGGCTAGATCTTCTAAATCAATACCTTTAGCGATGCTGTGCAACATTTCTGTATCGATACTTTGGCTGAGAAAGTTTAAACATGTCTCTCCGTAATCTTCTTGGCCTTGTTCCCTTTTTTTCATGTCTAAGAGGTGGAGTTTGCCTTCGAATTTGCTTTTTAGTAGGCGTATTTTGAAGAGGAGTTCCGTGATTTTTTCTAAACTCTCTTCGTATTTAATTTTGTTTCTTACTATTTTGGCGATTTTTTCCGAAAACTCTTGGCAGACTAGATAAATATGATAGATTAGCATGGCAATTTTGTCAGAGTCTTGTTCATTGGCGACTTTGGCTAACAGGGTCTCAAAACTAATTTCTTCTAAAAGCTTTTTAGCGGCATCCTCACCGCACACATAAAAGTTGAATAGGGTGTCGCAAACTGTATCTAGATTTCCTTCACAGTCAATTTTTCTGGCGATAGAGGATAACCCCATTTTACCGAAAAGGGCGCAGTTTGTTTCTCTACCCAACCAAGATACGCGTGAAACCAGAAAATTAATTTTGTTCAAATCTTCCTCTCTATCAATTTTCCTCACCAGTTCATCTAGGTTTACTTTCCTGAGGATGCCCTCCAGTAACTTCTTGTCCCTCCACAAAAGACTATCAAAGATTAAACTTATTACTCCAATGTCCTGTTCCCCGTCTATTATGGAAATCAAGGATTTGGTGTCATTTTTGTCCAGTAGTAGTAGCACTTTATTGAGGGTGAAAGCTCCAACTCTACTGTTGCTTTTAGAAGAGCTAGCTAAACATCCATAATTAGAAACAATGTAATTACCTGAGTAATTGCGCTGAGCTAAAAAATCTGTGTTTGAACCCTTTTCTGGACGCTTCCCTAACTCTTTTTTCATTTTAGTTACTCTCACGCCCTTTTGAAGGGAAACACCTTTAGCTTTCTAATGAGTTTCATTAAAGGTTATTAATGAAAATGAACATTATAAATTTGACTAACTTGTTTTCGGTTATTATGAGTTTGATTTTTAGTTTATATCTCAAGGTTCGGAAAACTTGTCCAATTCAACTGCTAGTAGTAGAAAACAGTTGTGAAAACAGTTATTGTTACTTTTTGTCCCTACTATTTTTGACTAGTAAATCTTGTATGTCTAATAGCGTTTCGTATAGCTCCACCCCAGAAGAGTTGTATCTCCGTATTGTTTCAGCGGTGCTCTCGTAGAAATTTTGGAGCTCTTGGCTTCCAAGTATTTGGGCCGCTTCTTCAATTATGCTTATTTTTTCCTTCAATGCTTGGACTGCTTGGTCAACAATATTAAATTCTTCTAAGGCAACCATTACTCCAAAGGCCAGATCCTCCAAATTGAGCTCTGTGGGCAAAAGCTCCTCTGTAGATGTTGTGGCCCGGGCGAAGGCTTCAATTTTTGCGTTTGCCACTTTCTCGTTGCCCCATAGCACTCTTAGCAGAAAAATGCTGGCGTTGAATCCGTGCTCAAAAAGTTTTATTCGGTAGTCGGCAACCAGCGCAATTTCCTCTTCGATTTCTTCTATTCTTCTGCCTAATTTTTGAATGTCTTCCAGTAGCAGTTCCCTCCAACTCTTATTGGGAATGATAAATTCTTGTACTATTTGCAGTCTCTGGGCCATTTCGATAAAGTAGCGAATAATCTTTTTGAGCCCCTCTACTATGTTTACCATATTCTCTTTCAGGAGGATGTTCTCATAAAATGAATAAATTTCGCTCAGTATTTTTAGCCAGTCTTCATTCTGTTCCTCCATTACTTTAATTAGTTTCTCGGCAAATTCTGACCTAGTGTAATAAACAACCTTGGGTAAACCCAGCGCTTTTTTATAAGTTGAGAGTAGAGCAAACCGGGCTTCCTGCAAATACAATTCCAAGGAGGATTTTACCTGAAATTTAAGGTAACCTTCATCAATCTTTGACATGTTAACAACATCGTCTAGTTCAACTTGCTTAGAAAGAATTCTCAGAAAATCCTCAGTGCCCAGAGCCCGAACTAAACCACAAAAAAGTTCAAACCATACAGTAGCTGCTTTAACATAATCGCTAAAAAAGGATACAAACAGAGATATACCCTCCTTTAGTTGCACCATATACTTCAAAACATAATCAGAAAAATATTCGTCTGCCCTGATTTTACTCAATTCTTCTAACTTCTCGCCTCTAAAATAGAGCTTTAAGGCAGTCTCACCCATTAGTTTGAAATATTTTTTCAGATAACTTCTTAAGCTCTGAAGTCTGCTTTCCAACCCTTTCACTTCTCTACCATCACATAACATAACAAGGTTATACAAGATTTCCGTATTTAGATTATATTTAAATATTACTAATTAAACAAATGGCGCAATGTAATATGTATGTTATTTAGGTAAACTACAAAGTTAGGTACTGCCAATGTATTTTTATGAAAGCTGAAGAAGTCATTCAAAACTTAAACCTAGAAAACCTGGAGAACCTCCCCA
>JAHAWU010000176.1:0-1056 GCA_018383815.1 Candidatus Jordarchaeia archaeon
GGTTCCAAAAAAAATTTCACACCGACTCTTTGGCGTAAAACCTTTGGCGGCCTCTCATAGGGAACTGGTGCCGGCAAAATGGAAAAGATTTCAGCTGGTGATTCGACGCCGCCGAATGCGTCTCCCGGCAAAATGAAAAAGATTTCAGATGGAGTGCTTGGGTCGGTTTTGGCCTGGTAGGTAAGTGGAAGGTGCTGCCGGCAAAATGAAACTAAGTTCAGCCCACCTCCTTCGCCATGGTCCTCCACCGCCAGCTCCCGGGAATTGCCCTACTGACCAAGATCATAAAGACTTGGGGAAGACCTCGGCAGATGGGCATCGATGCCAGCTTTTAATAAGGACTTATTGAGGCTGTCGGGATTCGAACCAGAAGACCTAACCCCTTATGATATAACAAGTTACGAAAAATCCCCTCAGTCTATTATCATGGATTTTGTCATGGAAAAGAGAAAAACCAATTCCTGGAACTCCCTCCCAACGGAAATCCAAAACATTCTTTCTAACCTACCTGAAGACCAACGGAACACCCTTTTGGCCTGGATTCTACAAAATAACCCCGTTGAGAGTGAAGAGTAATTCATCAAGTGGTTTTGTTCACCTAAACTAACATTGAGGAATAAAAAACTTGGTAACGCTCGAACCCCTAACGAAACCTCGATGTAAACTCTTCCCCCTCCACCACCACCGGGATTGGGGCCGGGGGAGGTGCAAAGAACCCCCCTTCCACCACCTCCACCGCCATGGGGCTGGGGGCTGGGGAGGTGCAACCCCCGCCACCACCACCGGGGGGCAAAGAAATTCCCAAAAAATCCTACATCCTACATCCCTTAAGGGCTATGGGTCCTTCCAAAGGGGGGCACCCCCCCATCCAGGGGGTCGGGGAGCAGTCGATTTTTTGGGGGAGGTTTGCTTTCCCTCAACGTTGTGAAACTTTTTTGCAAAACCTAAGATTGCTAAACCACCCTGGTAGAAATGTTCACCTTATGATAACAATATTCTCAAACCCCTCTTCTCTCACCCTCTTTGTTTTGAAAAATCTTTGAAAATGTAGGATTT
>JAHAWU010000176.1:1067-6268 GCA_018383815.1 Candidatus Jordarchaeia archaeon
AACATTTCCATCCCCCTAACGAAAACAAACTTCTGATCAAAACAATCCTCTCAGTTATTTTTGTTATCCTCCCCCATACGAACCCCCCTACGGTTGAGGAACGAAATTATGGGGGGTATCTATCGTAAGAAAAGGGGGGGTGGCAGTGATCTTTAGTATAAAAATATAATAAGTAGGGGGAGCTAGGGTCGCACCCGAAAAGCCGCCTCAGCCCCCGGCCTGCTTCCCCTCCCTCTTTTTGTTCTTCCTATGGAGCTTTCTTCCCTACCGTTGGAGGACTGACGGTGTCTGCACAAAACGATTTCTTTTGGGTAATCGGGGAACTTCAAAAGCTTTCCCCTTCCCTAACGGCTGAAGTCTGGATCATCCCTACAGAACATTTTCTCTCTATTAACCTACTAGACCTTGTTAGTAAAAATTTCTTCACTACTTTTCTTACAACGTTGCCTGGTAAAATTTGGAACAAAATCCTCAATAGAAGTGAACATTGTTATAACCTGGTCTAAACCATCCCAAAAGTTTGATTCCCTAATAAACGAAGCGTCATTACTTCTCACGGGGAAAACAAAAGATAAAACATCTTTTTACTCTTTGTTTGTGAAATACCTATTGAAAAAGTATGGTTTCCCCAACCAACGGATTTATGTGGTAATTCCATCAGGTATAAAAATTTTTTCACTATTGCTCAGAGAAAATGATCAGAGGATTTCTTTTCAATTTTTACCCTCGCTTTATGTTTTATATTCTGAAATACCGTTAGGAAGAGAAATCACAAGTTTTCTGTCGGAGTTTACACAAAAAAGGAACAAACCCCATTAACAGAATCAGGTTACATATTCCGTAGGCTAAACAAAGGATATTTTGTTCAGGCTTTTGGGCAGGGGGGGTATTTTGAAGGGTCGAAAGGATTTGGGTATTTGTATAAACTCATTTCCTCCCCTAATGGTGAAATGCGCATGGTGGAATTGGTTTCAGAAAAAACACCTCTCCGAACAGAGGTAATTCCCTCAAATGGAACGATCATACCGTTAGGGGAAACACAAAACATAGGAACCTTTCTACTTGAAAAAAATGGCCGACGATGAAACAATTCAAGCGGTTCAAAAAGAATTAGATGAAATAAACAGTAGGTTAAATGATCAGGAGTTTCCTCTAACGATAGAAGAAAGAGAAAAACTAGAAGAAGAGAGAAGACAACTGGAAAACTATCTCTGTAAAAGCCGTGGGCTTCGAGGTCGTATTAGAAACTTTAGGGATGAGATTGATAAGCTACGTACTGCTATTCAAAACGCTCTCCAACGAGCGTATCAGCAATTGAAAAAAGCGGGGATGGAAACTCTCGTGGAACATTTCCAAACAAACATTGGAGCTTCTGGTCCTTCCTATCGCTACTCTAACCGCCTTCCTTGGGTGGTCTAACCTTCAGTTACGTCTTGCGAAACTATAGTTACGCTCAACGTAACGCCTCTTATAGTAAAAGGCCTCACTGATTATTTTTTGGAACTTTTTGCTATAGGAGGCGTTTCATGTTAGAGCGAATCTTAGTGAATGTCCGAGAAGCTGCTTACCTCTTATCTGTATCCCCCCGGCACACCATGAATCTGGTCAAGGATGGAGTAATCCATCCGGTTCGTTTAGGGAGGAGACTCTTGTTTGACCCTCAACATCTTAAAGAGGTGGCTGCGCAATTTCAGGATAGATCGGCCGCCCAATCCCAAAAGGAGGCCCCCTCCTCTGATGTACGGCTTCAACAACCTAACTAAGGGGGGGTCATGGGAATCGCTCATGTACTGACGGCGTTAGCACGTGCAAAATGCTCGCCAAAGCAAACCGGTTTGAACCGGTGGATGGCCCTTTGCCCCATTCATGAAGGTGATGGCTATAGCCATAAACCACGCCTGACCAGAAGTGAAACTCCTAACGGAAAAGTCCTGGTCCATTGTTTCGCAGGATGTCCAACAGAAGCAATCGTCCAGGCGCTTGGTTTCACGATGGCCGACTTAATGCCTGATGGAAGATCTACTGTTGTTAAGCCTCGTTCTAACGTTTCAAAACAGGGTGAGGATTTAAATGAAAAAATTTTCACAACACAAGAAGAGGCTTTAAATGAACTTCAGAAAAAATTCGGCCCATTCAATCATGCGTGGGTTTATCACGACGCATGTGGTAGCCCTAAAGGGTGGGTACTCCGGTGGGATCGGCCTGACGGGAAGATCATAAGGCCGATTTCAAAAAAGCCGGGGGGTGGTTGGACCATTACAGCAATGTCTGAACCTAGACCCTTATATCGCCTACCTGAACTCTTGAAGGCTGACCCGCAAACACCAGTGATTATTTGTGAAGGTGAGCAAGCGGCTGATGCGGCGGTCCAGTGTGGCCTGTTAGCCACCACCTCCAGCGGCGGCGCGCAAGCAGCGGCAAAAAGCGACTGGACGCCCCTAGCCGGAAGGGAAGTTATTGTTCTCCCGGACAATGAGGAAGCCGGACAGAAGTACGCGGAAGATGTTGCCCGGCTTGCCCTAGAGGCCGGCGCGACAGGCGTCCGTATTGTTCACTTGGCTGACTACTGTCCAGAACTTCCCAACGGTGGTGATTTGGCCGACATCTTAGCCGATCCGGCCTGGTGTGGTGCTCCACTACTGGCCAGCGCCAGCCTCGAAGACCTTGGCCGGTGGATACTGCAACTGGCAGCCGACCCCCCAGCGGTAGAAGACCTATCGGAGGCCGATGGGCAGCCGATTCCCGACTGGCAACCCTTTCCCCTGGACGCATTGCCGGAACCGTTTCGGTCCTTTAGCCGCCAAGCAGCCGAGGCCCTGCAAGTCGATCCGGCCAGTGTGGCCCTTGGTTTGCTAACGGTGGGGGCTTCGGCTATTGGCGGCTCGCGCCGACTGGCGGCTAAAGACGGCTGGCATGCGCCGTCTATACTTTGGACCGCCATTTTGCAGCCAAGCGGAAATTTAAAATCACCTGTGTCCCGAACGATCTTTCGGTGGACTAAAGAGCGCCAGGAACGGCTCTTTCGCCAATACCGTGAACAGCGCCAGCAGTATGAGGCCAACCTAGAAGAATACGAACGCCAGCGCCGAGAATGGCTTCGAGAGGGAGGGTCCCCCCCACCGGAAAAGCCGCGGGAACCCATACACCATCGGGTATGGGTACAAAATATCACTATAGAGAAGGTTGCAGTCCTTTTGGCCGAGAACCCCCGTGGTTTTCTCTTGGCTACCGATGAGCTAGGGGGTTGGTTTGGCAGCTTCGACCGATACGCCCGGACACGTGGTGCGGACGTGAACCATTGGCTTCCCCTATATAACGGAGAGGCGGTACTAGTGGACAAAAAATCAGGTGAAACTATCTATGCCCCCCACGGATATGTTTCCATCCTGGGCTATATCGTACCAGAAACCTTCCAGCGGATATGTCAAGGCCAATACCTGGAGAACGGCTTGGTTCAGCGGTTCCTTTTGGCCAGCCCGCCACCCGTAATCAAGCAGTGGACCGAAACCGTGGTAAGCGATTCGATCAGCCAGCCGGTAGGGGAAGTGTTTGACCGACTTTATGAGTTAGAGCTTGCCAGCACCGAAGACGGCAACGCCACCTATCACCTAATGCGACTGGCAGAGGAGGCGAAAGCGAAATGTGTACAATTTTATAATGACCACAACTTGGAACTTGCTAACCTGACCGGCCCCTTACAGGCTGCCTACAAAAAACTGGAGGAGATCCCTCTTCGGTTAGCCATGGTGATTCATCTAATCCGGTGGGCCAATAGGGAGGGGGTCGATCCGGACGTGGTGGACTGGGAGAGCATGACCGCGGCCATCACCATCACCCAATGGCAAAAACACGAAACCGCCCGGATCTATCGGTTACTATTCTCCGGCGGGGGGCCCCCTCCAACGGGTTAGTGGAACTTATCCGATGGATTGACCAGCACGGTGGGGAAACAACGGTGAGGGATTTAACCCGAAAAAACTGGAGGTATCGCGCCCAACCAGATCAAGCGGAAATGGATTTAAACGACTTGGTTTGCAGGGGGTTTGGGCGGTGGGAAAATAAACCTGCTTCCCAAAAGGGGGGTAGGCCAACACGTGTTTTCCGACTTATCACAACCTCGACACATCGACAAAACCCCTCAAATTCCGAGAAAAAAATGAGGTTTCGTCGATGTGTCGATGTGTCGAGGAACCAAAATCACCCAAAAAAGAGGATAAACCTTAATCCTTATACCCCCCATAGGTAGGGACATTTTAAGGATCAGATCATTAAGTACTGAACCCCCGTTAGGGGGGGCAAATCTCTACGTTCTGATCTCCACCAAACCCCCTAAAGGTAGTATTCGAGGTAATTAACCTACAAAGAAGCCTTTCCCCCCTTTGATGGTAACCGACCCCTCCAAAAAGAATGAATCCTATTCAAACCCAACAGCTTCCATTGGATCGATTAGACTGTTATTTTCACCCTTAGTCTACCAGGAGGTCCCCCTTTATGGCGTCGTTAAGTAAGGTAAAGCTCCCCAACGGTGGTTTTGGTTGGCGTGTTACTTGGTATGATTCTGAGGGAAGCCAACGTTCGTTTTGGGTAGGTAAAACGGCAAAGAAAACCGCCGATCGTATGTTGATCCTAGTGGAACGACTACTTAAGGCCCAACGGCTTGGACTACCCTTGGATAATGAAACGGCCCACTGGGTAAACAGTTTAGATGATACTTTGCAGGAAAGATTATCCAGACTAAACCTGATCCCCTCCCTGAAAAAACCAAGTCTAGGCCAAGTGGTATCTAGCTGGTTAAATCGCCCGGGGATCAAAAATACCTCAAAAGTGGTAGCCACTACAGCGGTTAAAGATGTACTAAGATACTTTGGAGAGGACAAAAAAATTCCCGAGATCACCAAACAACATGCTGAAGGGTTTAAGCAATATCTTGGCCAAAGAAAACTAAGGGACGCTACGGTTTCTAAACGTATAGGATACGCCCGTGGCGTGTTTAATTGGGCAATTCAACAAGGTGTAATCGATCAGAACCCCTTTGCTTTTGTAAAACATCGGGTACCTAACGTTTCAGAACGGAGGAAATACCATCCCAACGGAACCGGTCGAACGGCTGCTACCTTATTGCCCGAACTGAGTCTGGCGGCTCCTGCTGGTGCTGGCCCGGTATGCTGGTCTAAGAACCCCCACTGAACCCTTCTCCCTAA
>JAHAWU010000175.1 GCA_018383815.1 Candidatus Jordarchaeia archaeon
AGCGGAGAAGCCGGGGCCATTGGTGGCTGCTATTCATTAAACACAGAGTATCTGTTTCCATATCTTATAATAAGCGCTTATAAGAGACAAAAAACTTACCCAAAAAATCTTCCGAACATTATTGCCACCCTACCTCCCCTAGTGGTCTCCATAGAGAATCAGGGTGTCGGGGACGCCTTTGTTAGTGTTAACTCTTTTGTTTGGGGCTACCACATAGTCCAGAACCCCCAGTACCTATTTTCATGGGCGATACTAATTTTCTCGACCATATTCACCATTCTGGCGCTGTTAAGTGAGGCGGTTCCCAGAATAACAGCCGATGATATCTACGAAGGAAGCATACTTAAGGGAGCCTTCAAGATTGCTCTGCGTGAGCCCATTCGGGTTGTTCTGCCTTATACTCTTCTCCTCGCTCCCATTCTTTATGTGGTAAATAACAATATTTGGGTGGCGGGAAGAGGTCTATCCTATTTTCAATCGATAAACACCCCATTTGCAGGTTCCTTTACTACGGCTCCGGTGCCCTTCCCTCTCGAATTTGCGCTGCTGAGCAGCACAGTTATTTTTCTCATCCCCATAATTTATTTGGTTCAAATTGTGGTTTACTCGCGCGTGGGAGCAATACATTTTGAAGCTGTGGAAATTCAGCCGAAACAAGGTTTAGGAGGGGCAATCAGCACCTACCTAGTGTTGGGAATAGTACTCTCAGCAATTTTATTATACGCTAACTACCTGTTTTTCACCAGCATGGCTGCAACCGTCTCCTACTATGAACTGTACAGATTTGGATTCGCAGCGCTTGTTCTGGCATTTGCCATCCCCATCGCGACTTTTCTCGCCTCCATAGGGTACACCCTAAAAATTATTTCTGCTTCAGCTGATAGGGACGAGAGAAGCCCCGGAGAAATAGTTTCGGAAATGTGGCAACCCAAAAGAAGCCTCATAAAAACATACATGGCAGGCTCCTTCCTACCGGTTATAGGCTTCATTCTGGCCATCATAGTAGTATCTTTTCTCAACCCATTTTGTTACCCCACGCCCTACCTTTTCTCTCCAGTAGTTGAGACCAGCGTAAACACTCTCCTCCTCTCAGGCTCCCTAATAATTAGCGCCACACTCGGCTTCTTCCTAGTCGTCATCCCCATAATGCAAACCATAACCTACTTTAGACTAAAAGGGGAGCCAATACAGAAACCAATGTGGAAAACACTAGGCCGCCAACTTCCCCCTCCCTAAAAAGTTTTACAAATCGTTGGCTAGAAAGCCCCCGACTTCAGCCGTGGGGAGTGTCAACACTATACCCGAAGATGATAAAACCTTACCTAAATCTCAGCACGTACACCAACGAATATAATTTTGGAAAAAGAAAATCTCACAAAAAACTTCCAGAACCAGCTCTAATCTTGAGGGTGCGCATCGAAAAAACACTTATTGGACGGAGTTGTTAAAATTAAAAAAGGGGAAGGTGGAGGAGAATCTAACAGAACATTTCTTTATTTTGTATTTCCTTTTTTGGTTATCTTGAGATTTTTGCGAATTCGGAGAGTAGTATCTCCATGAATTTGGGGTGGTACTCGTTGTAGATTTTTTGGTTTTTGGAATTAGGCATTCTTTCCTCAAGTATTTTTATCATTGAGTTGACAGCATCTTCTATGTCTTTGTAGCAGCCTGTTCCACAGCTCGTGAGTATGGCGGCTCCCACTGAGGTGGACTCGGCTAGTTGGGGTACCACGACCTTTTTTCCTACAATGTCCGCCTGTATCTGTCTCCAGAGAGGGGAGCGGGCTCCGCCACCGTCTATGCGTAGCTCCTCAATGTTGACACCCATCCCAGCCATTAGGTCTATCATTCCCCGCATCCCATAGGCTGTTCCTTCCATTATAGCTCTCGCCACATGTCTTCTTGTGTGCGCGAAGGAAAGGTTGACGATTTGGCCCCTAGCAAAATTGAATAAGGGAATGACAAATAGTCCCGCCGATCCCGGCTCCACGGTTTCCGCCTGGTCTTCAATTATGGCGTAGGGGTCTATCCCCATGCTTTTGGCTAGAGTTTTTTCCTGGTGGCAGAATTCGTCGCGGAACCATTTTAGAATAGCCCCAGTTCCGGGTAGGACTCCCTCCAGAATCCAGCGACCCTTTAATACATGGGGTAGTGTGAACAAAATGCCCAGCGGGTCGTAAATTGGCTTTTCCAAATTTGCATCTACGAATGTTCCGGTTCCCGTGGTGGCTTTCGCTATGCCTTTCTTTATTGCCCCTACACCTACACAGGCGCACTGCTGGTCTCCGCCCCCCACACAGACGGGTGTCCCAGCCAGTAATCCCGTGTGTTTAGCCGCCTCTTTGGTCACCTCGCCGATTATGGTGCCCGCCTGATAGAGGTCCGGCCACTTATCTATGGGGATTCCGAATTCCTCTGCCATTTTGTCGGACCATTTTAGGGTTTCAGGGTCAAGAATACCATATATGGAGTTGGAGTAGTCTGAACCAAAGATTCCAGTAAGCTTAAAATAGATGTAGGAGTCGGTGCTCACAAACTTGTATGCCTTTTCAAAGATTTCGGGATAGTTATCCTTTATCCAATAAATTTTTTGAATGGAGTATTTTTGGCCAACCTTTGCCTTTATAACCTTATATGAGGGGGACTCCCTGGCATCCATCCAGGTGAGCGCAGGATATAGTACTTCACCATTCTTATCCACAGGGCATATTGCCGCTCTCTGGGTGCAAACACCCAGCCCCACAATGTCCTTGGGATTCACCCTTGACCTCCTTATGGCTTCCCTCATAGTTTCTCCTGAAGTCCTCCACCAATCTAAGGGATCCTGCTCCGACTGCTGAGGAAAATCAGACCTCGTAGGATACTCCGTATAGGATGTGCCAACTGTTCTAGCCTCCAAATCGTATATTATGGAGCGGGTTCCAGTGGTTCCAATATCCAGAATTGCTACGTATTGGCCTCTCTCACCCATACATTTCTCACCTCAAAACTTCATTGTATCACTTATTTGGTGCAATCGCATATTTAACAATTCTTATACCCACCAAACCAGAGGGTATACAGCACCCTACTTTATGTGCTGTTTCCATCGACAGTAAAAACAATTATTGAGAAAAACAATTCTCAAAGGGAATAGTATATAAGTCTGTTAATCAAATTAAAAGTCTAAAATATGAGAGGAGAAGAGAATTTGAGTGAAATATGGAAACGTAAAGATGGCAAAACAAAGTGGGAAGAGGATGAGATTCCCTATCCCCGCATGCACACAACCTACCCAGAATTCATAATAAGAGCCGCAGCCTTCCTCTTCTCTAACATAGAGGGCCTGCCAGGAATGGGTGCCATATGGAGCTCATGGACTAAAAGCTGTGCATTATTTACCGTACACACATCAACAGACTATGATATTGACCTTGAATACTGCATAAAGGAGGATGTGGCGGTTCCATTCCGCGCCCCCTTGGGCGGTGGCATCGCTTGGGTCGACAGCGGCTGCGCCCACATGTCCATGGCCTTCCGTAGGGACCACCCAAAATGTCCACCCTCCCTTGAAGAGTTATTTAGGGAGTTGTTCACAGCCTATGCGGATACAATTGGTAGGGAACTTGGACTAAAAACCAGGTTTAAGCCTCTCAACGACATAGAGGTCTACTGTGAAGATGGTGTTTGGAGGAAAATCAGCACAGCTGCAGGTTTGCCTTCCCCCAATCAGCTGTCAGCAGGTGCTGGAATTCAGATGAAGGAGGTTCCCTGGGACATTGTGGACAAGGTTATTATTCCACCACCCGAAAAGTTTGCAGACAAGGAAACCAAAACCCTGAGGGACAGATCCACCTGTTTGAATAGGGAGGTAGGAAGAGAAGTTACCGCACAGGAACTGGAGGAAATATTGAAGAAGGCAGTTATCGAAAAATACAACGTCACCCTAGTGCCCACCGAGATCTACTGGGAAAAAATACCATTGTACCCTAGTATTAGGGCTATGCTCACCTCAAATGAATGGTTTTATAATCGCTCTGAGAAATTGAAGTTTAAGGACACGCCAATAACCAGCGGCGTAAAGAAGGGCGAAGCCAGAGTGAAGGTTCCCCAAGGCCCCCTAATAAGAGCTGTAGTTTTAACCAAGGAGAACAAAATTTACAACATACTCATAACTGGTTCCCTGCACGCCGACCCCCTTATTCCAGAGTCGCCAATCCAAGTGATGGAGAGAGAACTCAAGGACACTCCTATAGATAGGGAGATAATAAGGGAAAAAGTGAAAAAGGTTTTTGATACCAAGGGCTACGAGATACCGAACACCAAGATAGACGATTTCACAAATGTAATAATGAAGGCTTGCGAGGTTGCAAAGTAGGACTCATTTTTAATATTCATAAATTTTTTCTGGTATACTGTTCTTTTGCCAACCTTAACTTTTACATCAACTATAAGTTTGGGCGGGGTTAAAATCTGAGCCGCGCCTAATATGGAGCTCTTCTCCGGTCAAAGTAAATCTTGATGAAGCTAAATGGTGCGTTTAAATAGTGAGTACCACTTAGCAGAATACTTATTTTAATCAGATGAATATTTAGGTTAGAGTATACAGATAGGAAAATACATAATTAGTGAAGGGCTTTTAATGAGGATAATTGATAGTACAGTTGAAGCCGTCTTTAAGGAGAGAGTTAATAAATTTCTCACAGTTGTGGAGGTAAACAAGACTAATGTGCCCTGTTTTTTGCCGGATCCCGGTAGGTTGGAGGAGCTACTTTATCCTGGTGTGAGGGTTCTTCTGGCGGATAGGGCTAAAAAGTATAGGAAGACGCGTTACGACTTGATCGCAGTTTACCACGATGACCAGTTAATATCTTTGGATTCCAGAATTCCAAACAAGCTGGTTTTTGAAGCCTTAAAAAATAAGAGTCTAGACGAGTTCGCAGAGTATACGGTTATTATTCCGGAATACAAATTCCACGATAGCAGAATTGATTTCATGTTAGATAACGGGCATAAGAAGTGTTTACTGGAAGTGAAATCCTGTACAACAGTTATTAATGGTGTGGCCTTGTTTCCAAGCGCTCCTACCACCCGGGGACGGAGACACATTACCGAGCTTGTGAGGGCCCTTAAGGATGGATACCGGAGCTGCGTTCTTTTCGTGGTGCAGAGAACGGATGCTAAGATTTTGCGGCCCCACGATTCTGTAGATCAGAAATTTGGTAACATACTGAGAGAAGCGTACGGCCAGGGTGTCGAGGTTTACGCTTATTTTTCAAAATTTACGGGAAAAGAAATAACCATTCAAGGAAAAATACCAGTAGATCTGTCAGTATAAACTACTTAGTAATGAGAAAACTCGGAGTGTGTTTAGACCTCGAATATTCTTCCTCTGCATTCGGACTTACCAAATTCGTCTATTTTGTAGTCTAAGTGTTTTTTGGTGATGATTTCTGCCTCGGCATTGGTAACTATTAGAAATATACACTCTGATCCCCCGACTAGCCGTGATATTCCCTCATCCACAAGGGCAATGCAGGCATCCCTCCAGGAGCAGTTGGGTACTACTACGACTACTTGATTATTCCCTCCCCTTATGTAGTGCCCCGAGACAGCTGTTTTAATTTCTTTATTTATCTCCTCAGCCTTATATATGGCCTCGAATACATCTTTTGTGGTTCCGACTATACTGCTTAGCAGACCGCTGCTCTCCAGTATTGTTTTTATGGCGCTATAGGCTGCTCTTCTTGCTCCCGCTCCCGTGGAGCCCTGGAGTTTGTTCTCCGCTTTGGCTATTCCGTAGATAAGGGAGTTAAATCCTCTAGGATACCTGTCCAGGTTTCCTAAGATGTAATTTGTTACTGCTTCCAAGCCCCTAACATCATTAGGAGGGCTTTCACCCAGTTTTTCTGCTAAGAACTGCAGTGCATACTCTGATACCATGCGTGTAAAAATTGGCCCGTATAGTTTTGCGGTTTCCTCAACTGCAGTTTTTGCAACAAATGTAATAGTTTGACCATCTGGCTCGCCTTCCACAAAAAATTCATTTTTACTACTGGGCAAAGTGATCTCACCTTGTCGTATATTTGGGAATATTCTCTTATCCCCTTGGCTGGTAGATATAGAGTATATAATTTATTTCTAATATTTACCCTTTTTTTAAAGAATTTAAAGTTTGCCAATAGTATCTAGGGCGCAATGTAATATGTATGTTATTTAGGTAAACTACAAAGTTAGGTACTGCCAATGTATTTTTATGAAAGCTGAAGAAGTCATTCAAAACTTAAACCTAGAAAACCTGGAGAACCTCCCCAAC
>JAHAWU010000177.1 GCA_018383815.1 Candidatus Jordarchaeia archaeon
TGGGCGGAGACGCTAAACGCCTGCCAGAGTGGAGAGGTTCATGCCCTAGGGCAGGTGCTCCCCTGTGAAGCAGGAACCGAACACCACTGGGAGAATGTCCTAGATGGGTAAGTTTCGGACAACGGTTGGTGATTGTGTTGGATTTTTTGATTGTTCATGTTTCTGATTTGCATGTGGGTTCGGGCGAGTTTATGCCTGAGAAGCTTGAAACGTGTATTGATGAAGTTAATAGTTTGTCTCCGGATTTGGTTGCTTTGACTGGTGATCTTACTAATTCCGGCTTTGAGAGGGAGTATAGGCAGGCCAAGAACTATGTTGAAAAGTTTAAGGCCAGAACTGTTGTGATTCCTGGTAATCATGATACTAGGTCTACTGGCTACATTTATTTTGAGGAGTATTTTGGCGAGGCAAACCAGGTCTTGGACTTGGGAAATGTGACCGTTGTGGGTGTGGATAGCACACTTCCAGACAATGATGAGGGCTACTTGGGAAGAGACAGATACCTGTGGCTAAACAAAAATCTTGGAAAAGTGGAAAAGAAAGATTTCCGAATAGTCCTAGTGCATCACCATTTAATCCCGGTTCCGGGAACAGGCATGGAGAGAAACGAACTCATCGATGCCGGAGATGTGTTGGCAACACTGGTGTCAAACAAGGTTAACCTAGCGCTCTGTGGGCATAGACATGTACCCTACACCTGGCAACTAGAAAACCTAATGGTAATAACTTGCGGAACCGCATGCACCGGATATGTGAGAGCCAGAATATCGCAAGCCTACTTCATCATTGACATAAAAGACAGCTCCATGAAAATCACGCTGAAGGAAGTGGGTGGCAAAGAAAAATTCCTAAGAAGCATAAAATATTAAACTCCACCAAAACATGTGATTCTCAGGAGCCATTTTTGAGCCAAATAGAAGCAGTCGAGTCTCCTTTTTCGGCAGCCTATTGCAAGGTTCTTATGGTCAACTTTCTCTCCTATGGGTTTGTATTATGGACTTTTTAGCGTTACCAGAATGCCTTTCAAGAAATTGGAAGAAATAAAAGGGGGAAGATTAAGCGATTCTATAGTTTAGTGAAGTGAAAAAATTGAAGTTTTGTAAACTGTAAAAAGTGGGAAAAGTAAGGGAAGGTTTTTCTCGTATTCCTTTTAGATCCATCTTCCTTTTTAGTCGCGTGCCTACCATTGATTTGTGTCTTCCGAAGATTCATTCTGTTTTTTCTGGTTTAATGTTTCTCTTGGCCTGCTTTTGTTTTGCTGTTTTCCTAGATTCTTTCCTCGTCTTCTTTTCCTGGTTCTGTCTTTTGCTCTTCTTCGGATGGTTCCTTGCGGGGTTTCGTGAGGATTTTTGCCTTTTCTTCTTCTTCCTCGATGACGTGTATGATTCTGGCGGCGCTTTCACCGGATACTCCAACGGAGCCTAAGAGTTTTTCTCTCTCTGCGGGAGCAGCCTTCTTAAGTTCGGTGACTAGTGCGTATGCTTCATTTTCTTTCAGCCCAGACTCCACCAATAGGGGTACCAGGAGGTCCGCGAGTTCTTTGGGAACGTATGCTTCGACTCTGGGTTCTACTCCCACGATGGCAATTTCCTCAGCCAAAATCTTGGATATCACTCTATCGCGTGGAATAAGCTTCACCGTCACTTTTTCTCCGCGACTAATGGCTCTTATTAACTGGTCGATTCTTCGAATAATTGCGGGGATTCTTGCCCTCTTAATGTAGGAATAGACAGAGAATGCTCCCACCGGTATGGCTACAGAGAAGACAATCACAAGAAACATTGTGAAGGGCACACGAATATTTACGAAGGGGATTAGAATTGATTTCTCCTTGACCTGCAGGAGGAAGAATGACTGCTGTGACTCGTAAAGGTAGGCGCTTCCACTCACCAGTATAGGATAGGCTGCCGGTGGCAAACCATAGGTTGGAACAACTACCGCATAATATCCGTCCCCTAGGGAAAATAGGGGCAAACCATATGCGGAAACTGTGGCATTCGGTATCGGTGAGCCAGTGCTGTCTGCATACCTGAACAGGAATATGGCGGGAAAAGCAATTCCATTTTCAGTTTGCCCAAAGTTGCTAAAGAAGAATACTGCGGGATTGTTTAGGGAAGATAGGAAAAACGTGGATGAAGCTATTACAGTGGGAATACCCTGAACAATGAGGGGGATAACTTTTGAAGCAGCGGTATAGTTCTCCTTCACTGCAGAAATCTCTATCCTATAATTACCTGGAGGAGTGAGGCTAGGCAGCAAAGTTAACGAAGCAGAATATGTACCATTATCCTGAACGTCAATGAGGGACTGCGCAGGTACAACAAGAGTCCCATTAGTAGTCTTTATTGTGTACCAAACAGTTGCGTTCCGAACAGGTTCTCCATTATGAGTATCATTAAGCTGAATATTGATTAAAAGCTCCTCGTTAACCCGCCTAGAAATCACATCAGAAGACAAAATTTCCATGGTAATCGGCTGAATCACCAAAGGAATGACATCAGTGTGACCCTCATAGTTGGTACTGTAAGCAGTTAACCTCAAAACATAGTATCCAGGGTATAGCTGGGTGGAGTTAAAATAACCAGTCCAATTGCCACCAGAATATGGGTCTGGAAACAGGTTACCGTAAACCGGCTGATTCACGACAGAGTAGCTCACAGTACCCTCAGAAATGGGAGTCCCATCCACCTTATCCCTATAAATCACAGAGATAGGCAAAACATCCCCATAAGTACATATCAGCAATGAAGCATACAGAAACTCGGTCTCCGCCGGAGTAACAACCAGCTGAGTAATCGTAGTATAAGCAGTATAATTAACGCTCGAAACATTAAACCTCAAACCGTAAGTGGCAGCAGCAAGACTGGTCTCAACCACACTCTTTGGAATTGTATAAGTATAGTTACCCGAACCAGAATGTACCAGTGGGCCGGAAACCGAGGTTCCCAGTATGGAAAAGTACACGTTTGCGCTTGAAACCGGCTCACCGGAAGCATCATTAGTAACGTAGACCCAAAGGGGAATATCTGAATGCTTCCAGTAGTAGGGACCCGTGAGGGGCGTTATTTGAACGTTGAAGGTTGCCGCCTCAACATAAACAATGGTCTGGTTCGCCGCCGGAAGATAGGTGGAGTTCTCCGCCTGGGCACTCATATAAATCTGGTAGGTCTCCCCACCAAACAGGAACAAGGAGGACACATCAACCAAGTAATATACATCTGAGCCTGAGCCCTGAGGAGCCAAATTTACCATTTCAGTTACAAAGGTTCCATTAATAAATTTGAGAGTCCAATTAAAACTTCCCCCAACCAGGGGATCTGAAGTGCTGAGGTTGTTTCCATCGGAGTCCCTCCAGTAAACCTTGAGAATCACATCGCTTCCCCAGACGGTATAAACAGAGGTGGCGTTGGCTAGAATGTAGGTGTACTTCTGCTCGGGAGCCAGTGTGACAGTAAAGTAGAGGGTAGTGCTGCTGTCAATACTTTGATCCAGATATTGGTCTATGAGGGTGCCATTATCATAATAAGCTTTGACATCGTAGCTTCCAAACCAGCTGGACCTATTTATGTGAAACTCCGCCCAACCAGTCAAATTAACATGAGCAGAATCAACCAAATCAGTTGTTCCTGCCCGATACAAATTAACGTACGCATTTTGAATGGGATTATAGTCCGGAGCACCGTACTGTGTTCTGCACCACAGGGTAGTGATGTTCTCGAAAACCAGGTAAACGCTTGAGTGTGCACTTATTGTGGAGACTGTATAGTTCACGTAGTGCTCGTAGGTTGTGCTTCCACTCCAGGACGCGCTGAAGTTGTAGGTTCCAGGCTCCAGGTAGAATGTGGCCCAACCAGTGGAATTAGTGGTTTTGGTAAACGGTGTAGTGGTATTAACAGTTACGTTTGCATTAGCCAAATTACTCCCATCATAGTCGGTCACGTGGACATTCACGGTGTAGTGTATGTATTCCTCGGCTGAAACCGTCCAGGATAGGGGGTACTGCTCCCTCTGAATGGCACTTACACCGTCAGCAAAGTTTGTAAATGGAGAAACGTCACCTCCAGCTGCATCCCAGATATAGAACGCGTACCTTTCAAGTACGTATGCACCGCTTTTCAGCTTGAGGCTGGGCCACTCTCTTCTCCACTGTTCCGGGGTACTAGTTCCATCTATTACATATTGCCAGCCTTTAGGACCACTACTAACAGTTGGAACATCCAAATCTACTATGCCCGCGGCTCGACCAGTACCGGAATCATAAATTGTAAACCAGTATGGCTTACCTATCTGGTAAACCTGAGTGTAGGGATCCATAATATGGATGTATGGGGGGTTACCGTCCTTATATTGTCCCTCATCCAGTTGACGCACAAGCCTCCAACTGTTTCCAATATGCAGTCCTTCATCATACCTACATCTATTCAAAAAGCCCCACCACTGACCATATTTGAAATCATAAGTTATGGTGGTTTTTGTCTCGGTTATCCATCCCCATTTGAAGAACCTGTAGGTGACATTAGCGTAACCAATGTTGTAAGGTTCTCCCCAACCACCTCCTTCGGTCAAGGTTAAGTTGGTGCCCACTTTAAACATGATGAATAGTGGACCCTGCTCTGGAGCTATGTAACTGTCAGCGGGGTTGCCAGAGGTACCCCACTTCCAAGTGTTGTCAAATACCCACCATACTTTGCCGTAGACCCAGTATTCTGGGTCGTAGTGGAATTGGTTGCTGTATGACCACTGGTTTGAACCACTGACATTGTTATAACACAGGTATATTTTGCCTCCATTAATTGTGACGTTGACGCTTGCGTTGTAGTATTGTCCGGAGAATGTCCAGGCCCCAGAACCGCCGCTTAGGCTGACTTCTGGGGTGAAGCTTGGTGGTGTTTTAACATCATCATCATAATAAACGAAATATGTTGCTGTACTGAAGGCGGACACATTAATGTAGAAGGTTATGGTGAAGCTGGTGTAGTAGTCGCCACTGCTGCTAGCATTCCAGATTTGGTAGGGTGTTCCATCAGGGGTGCCGGGGCTCCAGGTTCTGCTGGTGCTGTTCCAGTACTGTACCCTCACTGTGCCGTGGCGGCAGTGCCCACTAGGAAATGTCATGAAAACATCTATTGGAGTGTTTACCACGGGGTAGAGGCTGGCGGTGTTATTGAATATGATTTCTTGTCTGTACTTGTAGCTTGTGTCCCACCATGGGGGGTAGTCGTCGCTTGTGGGGTCGGCTTTGGCCCCTATTGTGGTTGTGAGATTGGGGTTTGTGGGTAGTGTTGGTGCGAGTGGTGTTATTGGAATTATTGTTATTGTAAGGAATATGGATAGTATGAAAATGGCTGATATTAGGATTGCCTTTTTTCTTCGTTCCATAATTTCTCTCCCATGTGTTTTATTTGTTGGGGTTTTTGTCTGGAATGTTATGATTTCGCCCTTTCTTTGTGGTTGTTCCTTATAAAAGTAATGCGTTTTTTATTTTTGCTATTATTTATGTGATATCTTATTATAAATACTTTTTTGATGAGGAGTTAGGTGTTTCTTTTGGAATATGTGAAGTTTCTTTGGTTCTTGGCATAGTGTCGAAAAGGAGTAAGCAGTGTCCTCCCAAAAATCGGAGCGGCTGCCCCTAAAAAAGGAGGGAGAAAGGGGTTTATTTTTTGGTTTTTCCTTTTTTTTGGGGGGTTGTTATTGCATTTGGTTTGATCCTTATTTTTAATTGGTCTGCTGTATCTGGGGCTTATTTTTTGTTTTTTAGTTTATTTTTTTCTTTTGTTCTTATGGGCCTTTCTCTGGTTCTTCCTGTGGTTCTTCTTGAAGCTCTTCTTGTGGCTCTTCTGGGGTTGTTTCTGGTTCGTTGGTTTTTTTGATTTCGATTTTTGTTTTGGCCTTTCTTTCCTCTTCTTCTTCGATGGTTTGCATGATTATGGTGCTGGTTTCGCTTGGTACGCCTAGGGATTCTAGGAGTTTTTCTCTTTGGGCGGGTATAGTATTTCGAAAAATTTTTGTCATTTAAGTGTGTATTTTTTATGGGTGGTGTTTTTGGGTAGGCGTGTTAAGGTGCTCACCAGAAGGGTTGACTTGAGTGA
>JAHAWU010000178.1 GCA_018383815.1 Candidatus Jordarchaeia archaeon
TCTTCCGGTGACCCGCCTGCGCGGATCCCAGCAATCGAAAAACTTTTTACTCACATCAACTCCTACATAGTTCAAGGAGGATTCGCCTCCTCCTTCACTTTTGTGGTCGCCGCGCCCCCGTAAGGTTATACTGAGCCTCAAAAAACGGCGCACTTGACTTCATTGAGGGTGGCGCGGTTACCTCCTTTAATAAGTGGTTACGAGGGTCGCCTCTAGCAGCAGGCGCCCGAACACCCACACAGAGGGTTTTTCCGACCACTATCCTCTAAATGGGTAAATCCCTAATATAAACATAGTCAAGTGGTCTACTATTTATTTACCCTTTGTTTTTAGTTCTTGTTTAACCCCTCTTTCCCGTGGGAACCATTTTTTTGCTTCCAACCCGCCCGTAAGAAACCAACATACGCTGGAAGCGTTTCAGATAAATTATGAAAAATGTTTTTCATGGCAAACCCACATACGCTAGAAGCGTTTCAGATAAAGTATGGAAAAGTTTTTCATGGGAAATAAGAGAAAAAATTACCCAGAATAATTGTAGGTAATGCATAGCTACAAAATTAGGGGCCTTCCTGAACCTGCTTAGCTGGATGAACTGACACCTTCACCATGCTGTTCTCACCCCTCCCAACGGCCTCAACCGTGTAAACTCCCTCCCTAAGGTTCTCGACCTCCACAACATGTTCAAACGGCTCAATAACCGTCAAAGCCACCACCCCCAGCTTCACTCTACCCACAACCTTCACCGTAATCCTATCCCCCTCCACTTCCACCTCCTCATGGTCAAATTCCCAAGCGGGAGAAGGCCAGCCCCCAGTAACTTTCACCCTAAGCTTCTCTCCAACTGAAATATCCTCAGCCTTAACACCATCAATAAAACCAACATCATAGACATACTCTCCCAAATCACTCAACTCCCACACAACATTAATCGTTATCCACAATATTGATTCAAACCCATTTCAATCTTTCTCCACCAACGAACACTTCCAAAAATTTTTTGGTTTCTTTGTGTGGCAAAGTTAACTTAAGTGGCAATTATCGTGAGCCTTATGTTTTTCGGCTCAAAGAAACCCCATGGACATTTTTTCGGAGTTTTTCAGGGGTGGAATAGCTTGTGAGTAGTCTCCCACCCAATTTTTGGACGTGTTCTGTAACAGTTATGTTCCTCCTCTACGAGATGCCCACTGGAATCCACCCATGCCACCAGGGGATCCCGCAATGATTCTCTACTTTATAATCCATGAGCAGACTCGAAGCCCCCGAGAGTTGAGTCCTCAGATTTCTAAGGGGCTCAGCGAAATTATTTTAAAAGCCCTCGCCAAGAAGAAGTAGGAGAAGTTTAAAAGCGTAGACTTGGATTCCATTGAAAAAATCCACAAATAAGTCGAACTCCTAAACTGCTTCATCGGTGACACCGAATCCATGTCTCTTTCTCTAGCCTATTCAGACTATTAAATTCCCGTGCCGCACATGGTTCACTGAGAAGCCAGCTGTACCATTTTTACTTTGCGTGTTATGTTAGCGCTGTTTTTCAGAGTCAGGCCCCACATCCTCGTATACGAGTTTTCTCTTACAGTTCGGGCAGTAAACGTAGCTCAGCCACTCACCGCACATCATACACCTTACGGGAAAGCCAACAGCCCAGAAGTCCTGGCGGCAAATATCGCAATGCCACTTATGGCTTCCCGGACTATAACCACAGTAAGGGCAAGTTCTCACACTTTCACCTCCAGTTCATTACAATCACCAACCTAAAAAATATTTTGGCAATAGTTCAAAAGGCGAAATATGTATTTTTGATTTTATTGGGGTATGTAAAAATTTTCCCAAAAAAACATTTTAGGGCTTAAAACTGGAAAAGGAGGCTCCCTTTAGCCTCCCCAAAAACAGGGCCCACAACAAAAATTGCACCCAAAACAAAAAATACATACAAATTACATTGTTCCGTCTCTGGTAAGCCACAAGATTTTTATTTATGAGCGTCTATGTTTGTATGGGTTTTTGGTTTTGCGGTCATGTTTTTTCTCCTTTTTTTCTTTTTTTGCTCTTTTGTGTATATTTTTTGTTTGTTTTTTGGGCATAAAGAGTTTTTAGTGCATTTTTGGTATTTGGAGCATGTTTGGAGACAATTATTCCCTGAAAAAAGGGGGATTAGGCTCCAATTGGGTGAAGCTCTATTAGGGCTCCTTTTTGTCAAAAGGAATAAGTGGGGAGACCCAAAACCACACCAGAAGAAGAAAACACAGAGCCCCAGGTCCGAAGACGCCAGCGACTTGCACTAAAAACTTTTTACGCCCGTTTTTTGTTTGCATTGTAGATTTATTTGGCTCCTTTTTTCTCATGGGACTCTAATTGTTTAGGGAGCTTTATAAACGCCCTTTTTTTTGGTGAAGCTATTCTGTGTCGTCTGCCCTGTTGGCACAATTAACCTGGAGTCTCCTGCTGCGTGTTGTTTGTTTTTCGTCTTTTACTTCCTCCTGTAGGTGCATTTTTCGGCTTTTTGCCATGCAGAATAACTCAAAATGAGCTTCAATCCGGGGCATAAGGACCAAAACAGGCTTACACCCAGAAGGCGACACCCAGTTAACTGCGCCGCCCTGTTTATGGAAAAATTTAAAGTGCGTGGCGTGTATTCTCTTTTAAAGATGTTGTGTGGGGTTGAAGTGGCTGGTTTGGAACGTGTTGTAAGTAGGGATGCTTTTTCTTATATTAGGATAGTTAGGGAGTATCTCAGGGATGAAACCGTTAACTTGTTAGCTGCATTTCCTCAGGCTGACTTTATGAGGATTTTGGGGCTTAAGGGTGAGGAGGTGCTTGAACAGATTGGGCAGAGGAGCAGGCTTGAAGATGTTAAGGCTCGGCTGGTTTCAGACGGACTTGTGGCTTTAAGTGTTCCCGGAGACAAATGTGATTTGAAGCTTTTGTCTTATCTGTTGGAGAAGTGTAGGTTGGCTCAGTTGGATTTTGACATATATCCTACCATTCACTCCAGCGTATTTATTATAGGAGCTCCGGAGGTTTGGAATTCTGGTGTTACTGGGAAGGGGGTGAGTGTTGGAATTTTGGATAGTGGTGTTGATGCGGAGCATCCTGCGCTTTGGGTTGAGGAGGAATTCAATTTCAGTTGGGGTCCAGATGATGACACTCTTGGTCATGGAACTCATGTTGCGGGTATCTTGTCCTCAATGGATTCAAAGAATAGGGGTGTGGCCCACAATGCAACACTTCTTTCCGGGAAAGTTTTTGGTGGACCAGCCTCCGACAGTGTTGTAATTGAGGGGTACGAGTGGCTTAAAGACCATAATTGTGGGGTTGTAAACTTGAGTTTGGGAAGATTTACCAGTGAGCCTGCTGGAGACTTGCTGCGTGAGCCAATAAGGGATGGATGGCGTAGGGGAATTGTGAATGTTGCGTCGGCGGGTAACGAGGGCCCTGATTTCGGCACTATTCTTGCTCCGGGATGCTTTGAAGAGTGCATAACTGTTGGGGCGGTGGACAATAATAGGAAACTAGCAAAGTTTAGCAGCCGAGGGCCTACACTAGACGGGAGAATTAAACCTGACTTGGTTGCGCCGGGGGTAAGTATAACCTCGTGTCGCTCAAAATACTCGCAAGGAAGGGGGGAGTGGAAAATTATGAGTGGAACCTCGATGGCGGCCCCCCATGTTAGTGGAGCCGCAGCAATACTCATAGAGTGTTGCCATGATACTGGGATTAAATATGAGTCAGAACTTATAAAGAACACGCTCATGGCTTCAGCAGTAAATTTAGGTTACGATCCGAATGAGCAAGGTGCAGGGTTAATCAATCTTGCCGAAGCAAAAAAGAAACTGGAAAAGAAGCCAGAGCCCGTTAGCCTACCCCCCTCAAAATACACTGCGGTTTCTACAAATCGCGAGTTCACCCCCACACTCCTCTCAGAGTTAGCGCAGATCCAAAAAAGGTATAAGCTAAGCTCAGTGGGCAGGATAGCCATGAACTGTATCACAGCCTATGGGAGAGGCGCAGGTGTTGAGGCTCTTAAGCTTACAAGCTTCACGGTTCTCGCGTCCAACCTTAGAGAAGAGTTAAAGGAAATACTAAAAGTGGAGGATAAGCTTAACTCACAATTGGGACACAGAAGCCTGAAAAAACACTTGAAGAACGCCCTAGCAGAACTAGAGAAGGACAGACAATAAAATGTGAAGCTAACAGTTTAAAAGCATTAACCATCTTCACCCTGCCCGAAAACAAAACAATCCCAACCTAGTTTATCATGCCTATTAATCCGCGAACAGTAGTGTCATGTCGCATAACCCGTTATAAAAACATGTTTTCATCCTCTGCCATGAAAAAACCTTATCTGAAACGCTTCTAACGCATGCTGGCTCACCATGAAAAACTTTACCTTCCAGCATATGTTAATCCACCACAAAAAAATCTGAAAGGCTCCTCATAATTTACCACGAAAAACTTTATCTGAAACGCCTTCAGCATATGTTGGTTTGTCTAAGGCGCGAAGCGCATGTTTGTTTGCTTATGGAAAAGCGTTTTTACCCCCTGTCTGGGGAGCATAAGCATGTATAGGTTTCTCAACAGGTTTTACATCTATGGAATGCGATTTGTGACATTGGTTGTTTACCTCATACTCACTCTGAACGTTGTTCCCACCCCTATTTTTACTATGTCTCCATTTCTCAACTGTGCTTTTCCTCCCAGTTCAATTTTTACGCCGTTAATGTAGGTTCCACATTTGCTGTTGAGGTCCTCTACGAAGATTTTGTTGTCATGGCATAGTATTCTGGCATGTTTTCTTGAAACTGTTGAATCGCCAATCCTTAATATTCTGGCCTCCCCCCCAACCTGAACTTTTATACGCCACCCCCAGCCTGTTTCCCTCCCAAGAATGACTCCCTCTCTAAGATTATCCTCATCGATGTCAATGCTACACTCTTTACCTTCAAAGTCACAATAGATGAGTGAGACCCCCCCTGGACGACGTACATGGGGAAGGATTGTAGTCCTCCAGAACTCTCTGGGAATCTCCAAGAAATGTTTGAGAATCGACACAAGGTTCTCAAGCTTTACAGAAAGAGAGACAACCCTCCTGTCAACCCTCTCAACCGCCAAGCCTATTTGCTGGTGATCCCCCCGAAGTGTTTCCATAGCTTGAAAAATACTGCCCAAAACACTCTCAGTGTAGACTAAGAGCATATTGTCAAGCTCCTCCCGGCTCGGCAAGCGGTGACTAGACCGATAGCACCTCCTCAACTCTTCAAGCACAGTATTAGCATACTCCTCAAAAACCACAACAGAGCGGCTAATCTCACCCTGAACAGAAACCTGAAATCGACCCAGAACATTTTCAACAATACGCTTTATTACCTCCCCACCCATCTCAGTCAAACCCCTCTCAACAGTGTAAGAGTAGCCACAACCCTCACATACAACAATTTCACCCACAGCAACCACCCCCTTAGGAGTAAAACCACAATAGGGACAAGGAACACTAAGCATCACCGCTCTTATCTCCCCCAAAACCTCTTCAAACCTCAGCTCACCTTCAACCACACACACCACCAACCAATCCCACACAAAAAATACAACACATAAGAAAATAAACTTATCCCCAACCATAGCATTTCCAATAACCTTTACCACGAAAAACCCACATAAGCTCACGCTTCCTAAACAAAGAAGGAAAACATGTTTTCATAGCAAACCAACATACGCTTCGCGTTTCAGATAAAGCATGAAAAAGTTTTTCATGGCAATCATAAAAATTTTTTATCATTAGGTATTTTGGTCTCCACGAAAAAGGAGGGCAAAAACACCTTTTTTGAGAAAAGAAGACTACATTAACCCATTTTCTCCAGGAAAACAAATGTCAAAAAACTTTTCAAAATTATTATAGTAATTCGAAAAATTTTTGTCATTTAAGTGTGTATTTTTTATGGGTGGTGTTTTTGGGTAGGCGTGTTAAGGTGCTCACCAGAAGGGTTGACTTGAGTGAGATTGATGCTGAGATTGATAAGTGT
>JAHAWU010000179.1 GCA_018383815.1 Candidatus Jordarchaeia archaeon
CTCCGGCTTCATACCCTTTATACGTGTCGTTCTCCTACATCATTTTTTTCCTCAGCCCCACAAGAAACGCTACAAAAAGCAGGATCAACCAGAAAAAACCCAGTTTATCCGAATCTATAGTCAAGGGGGAATATGCGGTCTTCAAGGTGACAGTGAAGGAGCCCACTGCACCAACCCAAACTGCAGACTGCACAAGGCCCCAGTCAAACCCGAAGGGCTGGCTTTCCTTTACCTCCCCCACATGACCTATGGAGCCAGTATGGTGTTCTTCGTGGGGGAGAAGAGGCTCAATGACTGGCTTTACAGGCAGATAAGAGAAGCGCTCCATGTGAAACCAGCACTATCCTCAATTTCAAGGTTCCTCACCCTCCTTGAAGAACTCGCTTTAGCACTTCCTCGAAGCTCGGGAGGAAACCAAAAACATCATCAAGAAGCAGGGGGCTACATCCTCATGGCCGACGCCACAGAGCACCGGGAAGCAAATCCGCATACCATGTGGTGGACGCGTTAAGCGGCAGGTTGCTTGCCGCGGAACAGCTAGAAAAAAGCGACTACCAGCACATAAAACCAGTCTGGGAACATGTGAAGGAGAAGTATGGAACACCCCCTGGCCATACCAAAGCGACGACGATGCGGCGCAAAGGAAGGTGCGCCTAGAACTCTTCCCAGAAACCAAGTGGATCTACTGCCAGTACCACTTTCTAAAAAACCTGGGGAGGAGCTCCCTCGCGAGCTCTACGATACATTGGCGGAGAAGGTAAGGGAGCTGGTGGGGAAATTTGACGACGAGGTGCAAAGCCTTAAGGGACACCTTGAAACCTGGGTTTCAAGGGAAAAATACTAGGAATTCTTAAAGCGGAGTGAGGACGGTTCTCAAGCCCCAAAGTTTCCCTTTGAGCTGGGCTGGCTTGGGGTCTTCGACGCCCTCAAAATTCTTTTCAAAACTATCTTGGAGGTTGGAGTAGAGGGCCGGTATAGTGCTTGTAAAAGTTTTTGAATCAAAATATTTGTGAAATCTGCCTTTTTATGGCTTCTTTTTGGAAAAGGAGCTTCTCTTTACAACCAGAATAATTCAAAAACTTCTCTAAACACTATACTGGCCTCCTTAATCTGTTTGTTTTGTTTCACTGTGTATTTTAAGTATGTGTTTTGGAACTCAGAAATGTTTCCCTCTTTATAAATAAAGCCGCATAAACCTAAGAAATACTGGTGCCCAGATAAAGCATGAAAAAGTTTTTCATGGCAAACCAGCATACGCTTATGTGTTACAGATAAAAGATGAAAAATTTTTTCGTGGTAAATTATGGAGTCCAGCAGCCCAACCATTAGGAGGTTGGATCCGCCAATCACAACTTCACTCCACTCTAACTTCACTTTATCCATTCTTTAACCTTTCTAGTAACCATGATTCCCGCCGCAACAACTTGAACCACGATTATGACTCCCACAACCACGCAACCCGTAGGGCTCAGAATCGGCTGAACAGACAGCAAAAATGAAAACACCAGTGAAGAAATAATAGGTGAGGGCGCAGAATTGGGGAGCACAACTGTGAACAGGGTGAGGTGGTTTGCATTCGCCCTCACGGTGTTATTCCATGGGTTCACTGTGCTGGGCAGCATAACCCAGGTTCCAGAGGCCTCGTCCCAGTACCATATCGCAAGGAAATATTTAAGAACGTTTTCAGGCAGACCGAAACCCCTAACCTCTTGGTCCGTGTAGTGGAAAGTGATGGTTACGCCGCTGATTGCTGTGGTGTCGTTTACCGCAATGGCTACAAACCTTCCAAAGAAAGTGAAACTAGGCGGTGCATTCCCCCACATGTTCTCCTTGATTTTAACGATGCTTATTGATATGGGTGCTGTGAGGTCTAGAGAGAGCTCAACGCCCATCTGCGTGGAGGCATTCAGAAATTGGTTTAAGCCAGCGCTTAATTCAGCCATGATGGAAGCTTCTACTAAGGTGTGATTAACAATAACATGTCTTAGTGCGAATCCTTCTAGGCCTGATCCATCTCGGACAGATATGTTCACCCAGAAATTGCTTGTAGGGATCGCCGAATTGTTAACGAAGCAAAAAACACCCGCATCACCGAAATGCAACTGCGACAAGCTGAAGCGAGAATCATTACAAGTAATAATACTCACACTGCTTCCCGTTCCATTATAGTAGCCGGTAATATACAGTATGGGGCCAAAATTGTACGAAGCATCAGTGGCGGGAGCAGCAATTATAACTGTGGGGGGGACATTATCCACAATAAATGTTTCCACATGCGTCGAACTCATGTTGACCACTCTAGGACTATTTGTAACATGTAGCCCACCGAAACTCACGGTAACATTGGTCACATTCTCCACCATTGTGCCTCCACTCACATAAGTTTGAAACGCGACAGGGACCAACCCGATTAACCCGTTTACATCCGTTGTAGAGTTGCTTCCGCCGAAACCGGGGGTGGCATAAACCAGGTTTCCGTCAACCTCAACCTTAACATGCGCATCCTGCAGAGGAACACCATCATAACCCAAAACCCTAACCCGAAGATAATTCGCTACAACACTCCCCACAAGATCATTACCCACACTGCCCCCACCAAGGTAGTATGGAGTTATACAATTAATGGCCCAGTTTGAGTGCAGGTTATTGCTACTGGAATTAGCCAAATAGAAACCATACACACCATCTATAGCAGTGTTACACGTAAGATTATTATATGAACTAGAGTCCAAGCAGAAGCCATAAACACCACTGTTCGTCGCCACATTACCAATAAGAGTGCTATTCAAGCCACCATAAAGCTTGAAGCCGACCCATTTGTTGTTGTTTGCAGTGTTATTAATTAGAGTATTGTTCGAGCCACTAGAAGAAAGCTCGAAGCCGGCGTGGATGTTGTTGTTTGCAGTGTTATTAATTAGAGTATTGTTCGAGCCATAATAAAGGTAGAAGCCGTTCCAGTTGTTGTTGTTTGCAGTGTTATTGGTTAGAGTATTGTTCGAGCCATAAATGCGGAAGCCGTAGTAGTTGTTGTATGCAGTGTTATTGGTTAGAGTATTGTACGGACCAGAAATGCAGAAGCCGCCGGCGTAGGTGTTGTTGTTGTTGTTTGCAGTGTTATTAATTAGAGTATTATATGAGCTATAATAAATGTCGAAGCCGCAGAAGTGGTTGTTGTTTGCAGTGTTATTAATTAGAGTATTATATGAGCTATAAAGACTGAAGCCGCCGGCGTGGTTGTTGTTTGCAGTGTTATTAATTAGAGTATTGTACGGACCAGAAATGTAGAAGCCGCCGGCGTAGGTGTTGTTGTTTGCAGTGTTATTAATTAGAGTATTGTTCGAGCCACTAGAAGAAAGCTTGAAGCCGACGTGGATGTTGTTGTTTGCAGTGTTATTAATTAGAGTATTGTTCGAGCCACCATAAAGCTCGAAGCCGGTTTCGTCGTTGTTGTTTGCAGTGTTATTAATTAGAGTATTGTTCGAGCCATAAATGCGGAAGCCGTTCCAGTTGTTGTATGCAGTGTTATTGGTTAGAGTATTGTTCGAGCCATAAATGCGGAAGCCGTTCCAGTTGTTGTATGCAGTGTTATTGGTTAGAGTATTGTTCGAGCTATAATAATAAAGGTAGAAGCCGTATTGCCACCCTGTGACTATGACGTTTTTTATGGTTACGTTGGTTCTGCCTGTTAGGTTGAAGCCGCACCCTGTTCCGCTTCCTGTTAGGTGGTGTCCGTGTCCGTCTATCACTATGTTGTCCTCCATCACAATTATTGGTTCATAGATGTCGCTAGTGAAATCGTAGTTGCTCCCAATTTCCATCTTTTGCTGTGTGGCTGTGTTTGGGTCTCCACCCTGCTGTATGTAGAAGCCGGTGGGGAGATATATTTTTTGGTTTGTGGTGGCGACCACTGTTAGGATTGCTGCTGCAAGCAGGAGGGCTGCTAGGACCACCGCCACCTTCAAGGCTTTCCTACCAATTCTGACAGTTTTCATAATTCACCCTCAAAACTTTTTCCGCATTTTTGTTTGTTTTGGCCGAATTAGGTTTCTTTAGGGCAGGGCTCCAAGTTTGGTTCAAATGGGCTTCTCCCTTCCAGCTTAAATTCGGACGCTCAAATGGACAGAGTGGGGCGACCACTTGTTCCGTCTCCTTTTACAGTTCTACACTCCTTTTAATGATTTTAGCAGCAAGATGCCCCAAAAGGGGAGATATAAATATTTAGTTAGTGTTTGTGTTTTCCCTACCTCTATTACACAATTAGCAGTATCCTTTAATTTCCCCTGAAATATGTTTTCCCCTTCAGCCTTATATCTTTTTTGGGCACAAAAAGGGGCTCCTCTTTCTGTGTATGTGGGTGTTTCGTATTTTAGTCCGTTGAGTAGTTTTTGGTGGCATATTTCTGCTATTTTTTTGCCGGCGGTTCCGTCTCCGTAGGGGTTTGGTGCTGTGGTCATTTTGTTTCGGAATTCTTTGTCTTCTATGATTTTTTTTGTGTATTGTATTATTTTTTGTTGGTCGTCGTTTACTAGTATGTTGGCTCCGCATTCGACTGTTTCTGGTCTTTCTGTGGAGTAGCGGAGTGTGAGGCAGGGGATTTTTAGGCTTATTGCTTCTTCCTGAACGCCTCCGGAGTCTGTGAGTACGACTTTTGAGTTTGATAGGAGGTTCAGGAAGTCATGGTATCCTAGGGGGTTTGTGCATATTATGTGTTCGTTTTTTGAGGCTTCGGTCCAGTTTTCGCATTTTTTGAGGTATTTTCTGGTTCTGGGGTGTATTGGGAAGACTGTGGTGTATTCTTCCAGTTTTGCGACTGCACTTATTATGTTTTTTAGTCTTTGGGGGTTGTCTGTGTTTTCTGCTCTGTGGCATGTAAGTAGTATTAGGTTTTCATTTTTTTGTGACGCCCAGGTTTTGGAGTATTTTTGACTTGGTTTTGGCGATTTTTAGGTTTTGGATGCAGGCGTCCACTATGGTGTTGCCGGTTATGTGAATTCTCTCTGAGGGTATTCCTTCGAAGGCTAGGTTTAGAGCGCTTCTTTCGGTGGGGGCGAAGCAGAGTTCTGCGTTGTGGTCGGCTATTACCCTGTTGGTTTCTTCGGGCATTTTTCGGTCGTAGCATCTTAGTCCCGCCTCCACGTGCCCATAGGGTATTCCCAATTTTATGGCGGCTAGGGATGAGGCGAGCACCGTGTTTGTATCCCCCTCTGATAACACCAGGTCAGGCTTTCTGTAGATTTTTTCGCATTGAACCAAGATTCTGGCGGTTTGCTCCGCGTGGCTACCTGAGCCGGCATTTATGTTTTGAACGGGGCTGGGAAGTCCCAGCTCTTTTATGAATATTTTTGACATGTTTGCATCGTAGTGCTGGCCCGAATGTATAAATATCAAGTCCACGTCAGAATAGTTTTGAAAGGCTTTTATTACGGGTGCCATTTTTATGAGTTCGGGTCTTGTTCCCGCAACGCAGAGGACACTTACCACGTTTACCCCCTTCCAAACATATTTTTTACCTCGGGGAGAGATTTTCCGCCTCGCTTAGGGCTTTACTGTTGCCTTTTTTTAGTTCTGTTGGTGGGGTAGGTTTTGGGGAGTAGTTTTGGATTGTTTAATGTGAGTTTTACTTGCTCCCCATTTTTTGGCTTTTTGATTGGCCTTTTGATATTCTTTGTTTGTTTGATTATTTATGTTTTAGGATTGTGGCGTTAGGACTTTGATTGATTTTTATTTTGTGTGTTTTTGTTTTGGGTTGCGTGTGTGGGTTCGGGGGTTTATTTTTGGTTGTGGTGGTTTTGGGTGTTTGGAGTGTTTGGGCATGGGTTGGCTGGTTGGAATTGTTTTTTGGTTAGAGGTATCCTTGTTGTTTTAGGTGGTTTTCTACTATTTTTATTATGGTTTTTTCCAGGGTGGTTTTTTGGTTTTGGTTGGGGTTTGTTTGTGTGTGGTATTTTTGGAGGGCTTGGGCTATTTGTGGTGGTAGGGTTAGTTGGATGTGGCTGTCCATTTTTGTTTTTATT
>JAHAWU010000180.1 GCA_018383815.1 Candidatus Jordarchaeia archaeon
CAATAGTTAAGCTCATCGCCCTCCCCCGAAACTCCCCCGACATAAACCTAGCCGAACAGCTCTGGAGGATAATAAAGGCAAACCTAGCCTACGCCCCCTCAACAGGATAGACGAAGTGAAGAAGAAAATCATGAGCTTCGACAAAATAAAAATACCCACACTAACGGAAAAATGGCAAGCCCAGACCACAAAAAATAAATGACAAAAATTTTTCGAAATACTATAAGAAACAGTCATACGCTTCGCGTTTCAGAATAAAGCATGAAAGAAATTTTTCATGGCAAACCCACATATGCTGAAAGCGTTTCAGATAAAGTATGAAAAATGTTTTTCATGGCAAATCGTAAAAGTTTTTTATCTTTAGTTATATCCATATGTTCAAACAGGACTCCTCATGACTGGTTTTTGTGGCGTCCCCGCCCTTGGCCCGGTTGCTTCGGCACGCCCTCCAACTCCCATTTTATACATGTTTGTGTTAAAAGTGAGTGGATTTCCCTTCAAGAACCCAGCCACAAAAAAGGGGAATGCCCATAAATAGGAGTGCAGCTTGAACATATGGAAGGTCAAAAAACTTTTAAAAATTATTACCCGTAGTTTCCATGTCCCTTCAACCGTTTTGAGCCGCATCTGGGGCGGTGGCTGCCGTCTCTCCATGGGAACTCTCTGAAAAGTTTGGAGCAAGGTCTCCTTCGCTTGATAGAATGTCTGGAAACTTCATAAGAAAAACTGGAAAAAACAGCAACAAAAATCTTATTTAAAAGCGTTTATTAATTTCAAATGCGATGGTTGAGATATGGGTGACCTTTTTTGACGTCGATTTTCGTTTTCGGTCTTCTGCCCGAATCGCCCGGTAAAACACTTACTAGCAGAGCTATTGTGCGAGGATTAATTAGTAGGGGTTTAGATGTTGGTGTTTTTAAGCCTCGCTCGGGCCATAATTACTGGTACCAGTACGATGCCTTCCAGAAGTGTAAAGAGGAGGGTCAACTATTCTGTCAGGACATCATAGAGCTTACAGAGGCTCGCGGCGGAGACACATTGCCCTATGTTTTAACAAATCCTGTCGACGCCCTCATGGCTCCCCTCAAAATTGAAAATTATCTTGAAAAGAATTGCAACCAATTCTACTTAGACGATTACCACACATTCACACACTTGGTAATGGAGAGATACACATTTTATGAGACAGACGTCACAAATACTCTCTGCATTAATTCCTCCAGAATGAAGGATGTACTCTTCTCGGAGCCCTCCTTCCTTAAAGACGTTACAAGTAAAGCTGCCAGAACAATTCAAATCGACTCTCTGGAAGCGTGGAATCAGGTATACAAAGACCTATCATCCAAAGCAATACTAAGTTGCTACAGAAAAGTATGCGAAAAACATGGAGACATTCTAATCGAGGGATACAATGACGCGGTTTGCCCCGAACCCAACCTTAACTACGATATAATTGTTGGTGTGGCCCCCGGAGTTGCAATATTCTACGAGCCCGAGCGATTTACTCAAGTATTAAAATTTATGAGGGATCTAGGAAGGGACCCCCTGAGCCTACGAGCTGAAAACATATTAGAATACCTTAAAACAGACAAGATATTCAAAGTGCCCTCCCTAGTTTCACGAGAAAAAAAGGACACGGACACCCTAAGTGAAAAATTAAGCCCAATAGTAGACTATGCAGAGAAAAAAATCGAGAAGGAATACCAAATCTCAAAAAATGTACAAGTAAACTGAGTTTCACAAGTAACATAGAAATCTGTAAGTTTACCGAAGCTACGCGTTCCCGACTTCCACCGAGTTTCACAAGTAACATAGAAATTTGCGAAGCCAGTTAATTTTGTATCAAATGAATTTAAAAGTGTCTTATTAAATTCATTATGGTAATTCTTCTACCATTTTTTGAGTTGTTATTGTGCTTCATCTAGGTGTGGCGTAAATCAAATTTAATATGTCCTCAACCGTATTCTGAACTGGCGAATAATTTGAGCTAATGCCGCTTGGTATTGGTGGGCCAATTCCCGATATGATTTATCTCATAATTCTTATTTTTTAGTGGGTCCTGTGACTCTTATGATGTCTTTGTAGAACTCGTTGCGGTTTTCAATTAGTTTGATTGGGTCGTCTACAGTTATTGCAAAAAGGTATGGCACATCTCCACCGCCTGCTCCCCAGAGCTGGTAGGTTGGTTTGTACCCAAATTTTGGCTCCCACTTACTGCAGATTTCTTCAAATTTATGCTCCGTTTTGTCCTCATCGTAATAGTCGCGTCTCACAATGACAGTAAAGGTATACCTGTATAGGACTTCAATTTTTATGTGTTTAAGTTCATCCAATTTTTTGCCCGAAAATATTCTTCTTAGTCGGCCCCGTTTTTCCTTTTGTGGCATTGATTCCTCCCCTATTGATGACTCTTTTTTCTTTGACTTTTCCGTCACTGGCAAAGTGTGGAATGGCTCCCTTACCCTGTAATTGGTAATGTCGTTTTGTAGAACTCTTTGGTTAGCCAGTGTTACAAACACTTTGTCGGGACCATATAGTCGAGTGTAGTTAATCGTTATTTCATCCACGATTCCCTCGTTGGCCCCTATTTTAACATAGTCCCCTACTGAAAACGGTCTGCTAATTAAAATGTAGAATCCTGCGACGACATTCTGCAGTGAAAAAGATATGAATAGTGCCACTGCCGTTGATAGGGAAGCGGTAAGCGCCACTAGCAACTCTGAAGGAATGAAAATGCCAAATAAGGGCAAAGCCCCCGTAATTATAATGATTAGAATTATAATTCTGACACCAATCATAACAGTATTGGCAGCTGTCTTAGGCAGATTTAACCTAACAACTGTCCGTCTAGCAACCACAAAGATTAGACGCTCTGCCACCATCAGCGCAATCACAAGTATTACAAACCACCAAAATGCTGGAGTCAGTAAAATATCCCAAGACTGAGTAGGTATTACCCCAAATAACAACAATACCACAACCCTCCATTTCTCAGACTTATATTACTAGTAATATAAATGTTGTCCATTAAAACCTATACAAAAGATTCGCTTTCTAAACAAAACAATACACGTTTTCCTCGTTTTTAGACAAACCAACATACGCTGAAAGCGTTTCAGATAAAGTATGAAAAAGTTTTTCATGGCACAGCCATACGCTCAGGTGCCTCAAATGAAAATGCGAAAACAAATTTTTCATGGTAAAGGTCGTGGTGTAGATGCCCAAGTGAGGCAGAATTACTTGAATTTTACTATATTTTTTTGGAAGGTGTTCTGCTTTTTTTACTTATTTTTTAGTTCTTAACTTTTCTTTGCTTGGGTTATAGATTTTCGATGTCGGTGTCTAAGAGTTTGAGGCCGAACTCTTCAAGCTTCTTGAAATTTTTTTTGTTTAGTGTCCAGAGTGGTGTAGTTTTTGAGATGCAAATGGCTCCAGTTAGTAGGTCTCTTTCTTCTATTGGTTCTCCTCTGCTGGTTAGCTCAGCCCAGATTCTGCCTGCTGTGCTTATACTTTCGTTGTCTAGGGGCAAAACTTCAAATGCTTCCCCAACAGTTCTTTTAGACTCCTCTGGGTTTACTCCCGCCCTGATTTCTCCCCTTATGTACTCGTACTCGGTTATCGCAGTTATGCAGGCATCGTAAACTTCGACAAATCTTTCAAGTTTGCCAATTTTCCCTAAATTAATTAGAGCATCCGTATCAACGACGACCCTCAAAAGGTGTTCCCCTCCATTATGCTAGAGTGCTTCTTTTTCTGAACTTTTTAGTTTTAGGTTCTTTCTGAGGGTTCTGTAGGAATCTGAAATGTAACTCTCAACAGTGTTAAATCTTTTCTGGAGGCTTCTCGCAGCAAGCCTTCTTCGCAGCTTTCTGTTCTCCTCCACAAGCTCAACTAGAAACTTACTCCACTCTTTTCCTCCCCTTATCTTATCAAGATCCTGCTTAACCTTAACTAGAACTGGTATTGTGGTGTATTTTCTTTCAGAACTCAAGCAAATCACCGGCTAAAAATAAATTTTATAATGATGTGATTATATAATAATTTAACAACATCTTAAAGATTTTGGGTTAGGTTCACATGGACTTCCTATCCGATACTTAGTTTCCCCAAACTTTTTTAGGATAAAATCACGGCATGTATCTCTCATGAAAACACATTTCATACTTTCAAGATGTTTTCAACTACCAGGATTTAGCTCAAATTTCAGATTTCTCTATAATTGCGGGAAAGTGGAAAGAATCTTAATGCCTCCATTTTTGCTTTCGGCTTAAAAACTGAAAGAAAATAGAATAGAAACCTCCACCTGTCAGTAAGGGGAATAAGTTCCTCATTCCATTCAGAAAGCTAATATATATACAAATTATGAAAAAGATATTAAATCCTCTTGGTATACCCCTCTTAACCCGCCACACTAAGGCTCCCATACATTGCCTCTACACTCTTTAAATTATGTTTCCTTCAAGCTCTGATGATGCGTATAAATATTCTTAGCAACATTTTTTACATTCTATTCGAACTTAATTATTTGATGACCTTATATGTGTGAGTTAGGAGATAGGATGGGGCTCTTGAGCAGGTATTTGGAGAGTATTTTTGAGAAGTATAGTTTTAAAAATGTGGGGAGAGATGAGAAGCAGAACATTGACGCTTGTTACAGGCGTGGAATTTTTGATAAATATTTTAAATTGAAAAGTCCCCTGCCGCCACCTCCCTTCCAAGTAAGTTCCGTCTGTGAGGAACTGGTAAGTGTAATCTTTGCTCCGAACGACCTTATAAAAGCGGATGTTGGCGTATTTTTGGAAGGCCACAAAATACTTCCAAAAAGGGTAATGCAGCGCTATATGTTACAGGGCTTTGGGTGGAATCGATTCTTTTTCTCGATGAGATATACCTCTCATTAACAAGTGAAGATCATCCTCTACTGAAAGAAAATTTTGTTAAACTGGCAGATGTTCCTAAAGGCAGGGCGTCTCTTTTCTCATGGATCCTTTTCAAGCTAGCTGAATTTATGAAAAATCTATCGCCCTCCATGAGGTCCTATGTTTTTGTCAAAATTTCGGGGGAAATCTCCAAGTCCTACTCGGAAATCTCAATTTTGGAATGTCTGTTCGGAGCTCCTTCCGAAGTATACTTAAGAAAAACCGAGTATTTGCTGAGAGAAATTTTCTGCGATTTGTTAACTGAGCACGACCCCAAATCGCCCCTTCTAAAATGGGTTAAAAGGGATAAGTTCATCGGAAACGATTTGGTTGAAACTTTTAAAAAAACCCAACTTTAATCCTTAATTCAATGCGCCATAATATGCTCAGTGACAGGCTTTCCGATTTAATGGAGATGAAGTTAAAGATAAGATTAGATGAGAAAATGATTTCCAAGGGTCTCCAGGCTTGGGCTGAGGAGAACACAGGTGAAATCCTGGCGTGCTCCGATGTGCAATCGGACCCGTATTTGGCTTCTAGGTGGAGTAACCTTCTGGGGAAAGAGCTGGTTGAAAGAATTGAGAAACTCATCAAAGAATTCCAAACCCCCCACACAAAAGAAGCATCCCTCCCATATCACCAGAAAAACAAACAGAATACGGCAAGTTCAGAATAATTCACGAGCATTCTGAAAGCTACTTTGCCAATATCCTTCGTGAATCAACCAACTATCAAGTCCTCCAGAAACTGGTCAATGAAGAGTGGAAAGAGGTGCTGAGAGTCGAAACCTACTCCTATGAAAGTGAACCGTTGTCCGAAACTTACCCATCTAGGACATTCTCCCAGTGGTGTTCGGTTCCTGCTTCACAGGGGAGCACCTGCCCTAGGGCATGAACCTCTCCACTCTGGCAGGCGTTTAGCGTCTCCGCCCAACTGGCGGCGACGGAAGCCAGATTCAAAGCAGCATTCAAGTCGCGGTCCGCTTCAAAACCGCAACTCTCACACTTAAACGTCCTCTCGGAAAGCGGCATTTCACCTTTAACGGCTC
>JAHAWU010000181.1:0-3436 GCA_018383815.1 Candidatus Jordarchaeia archaeon
CTTCCTAAGAGGGCGCCTCAAAGATAACACCGCCTCAAATAGTGGTGTTAAAAAGCACATCATAATTCAAAAATCTTTCCAAAAGCCGACTAAATCTCTATCGCCAACGAAAAGAGCGGATTCAAAGCAATCTAAACTTATTAGCCTCACCCAAACTTGAAAACGTCCCCTTCACATCCTTCCTTTGAATAGAAAAAATTTATATTTTCTAATCCTATGTCCTAAATAATAAGTGGGGTTGTGGTCTAGAGGCTTGGAGCTTCCTCTGACCGGAAAACTTGGTATGAGCCCTCGAGAAATCCCACTCGAAGGGTACAATTCCGCTCAAAAATTCTCAAAGCGGCATGAGTCCTGCCTGGGGCGGAGAAACCAGTGCTCTCCACTGAACGCAGGCGTTCCCGAGTTCAAGAAACCATCCTAGGGCTGGGTGGATTGGAAATCTCGGCAACCCCACCACCCCCTTTACTCCTTTTTTAGGGTAAGCATTCGTCGCTTTCCAAAGTATAATCTCTGGAAAAGTCTGGATGGTGATCCCTTCTTTTCCAAGCTATGAATGCGGAGACCATCGCCAAAGCAGAAATAGGGGCAAAGAAGATAAACCTTTCATCAAACGAATTATCCCTTGAGAACAGCAATAGTAGCGATGCTGGGAATTCTAAAGATTCCCCCTCAACCATATAGTAGGTACTTGAGTCTTTAGCACATTGCACTCCATTATAATAGACAGTTACTGTTAACATGTGCTTTCCCGGAGATGAGTGTGCATTGATGATTCCTATCCAGGTGTTTTCACCTGTTTTTTGCAGCTCGTACTCGTTTATTCTAACTGAAAATAGTGGGTCACTACTGTTAATTTTCACTGTTATGCAAATTGTCTCATTTGGCTTGACTTGAGTTGCATTTAAAGTGATTGACACAATTTCTGCGGCCGGGGGAACAAAAGTCACATTAAACTCGCTTTCCGCCGAGTCATATATTATACTACCTTCAAATTTTATCTTGAAACTGTTTTGCCCAAGAGTAATGTTTTGTGGAATCTGCCAAAACAATATACTGTGGCCAAACGTGTCCGTGATTGAACTATTAAGACTTGTATTCCTAGAATCGTATAACCTTACAATCTGGTTGGGAATAGAGTAATTGTTATTATCTAAAAGGTTTACCTCAATAACTAAATACTCTCTAGGATAAGCTATTGTTGGATATGTGAGGTTCCCAAAACTCGTCCTTGACTTTATTAAAAGATTCACGTAAACTGGTATAGTGTCTGGTCTCTGTGGACAGTATGCCTTTATAATGGTTGCACCCAAATTGTAATCAGGGGGTATCCCCCAGTGAAGAACTGCATGCCCACTCGAATTAGTGAATGCGGCTCCAATTATCAAACCATTCGGCTGATCATAGAAAAGAGTCAGTTCCCCCACAATGGGATGAGTGGAGTTCACCATCCTCACAACTATCTCCACTTCCTCACCCCTATAACCAATTAGGCTCTCCCCATCCTTACACTGCAAACTATTCGGTAAGCTAACCGGATAAAAAGAACTATGCGCGTATCCTAGAATTATTGGAACCAGTACTAACAATAAAATTATAAGGATACCCTTTCTGCTTCTGATAAATTTCTCGGGGCAAAACTTCATAACAGTCCCCCAAAAAATATCCACTTTAGATATTTATACTCCCCCTAAAATGGAGTGTCCATCCCCTTCAACTTTCTATTTACTCATCAAAAAGCCAAAAAATGCTAAAAAGTTTAAACTATGCACGCTCACCAGCAAATTTTGAGATGATTCTGGCTTATTTCTGAGACTAGTATCTGGAGGCGAAGCGTTAAGCTAGTTAAGTTAATCCCACTTTCGACTCATTTTTCACATACTACAGATGTACCAGCTACTTTTTGGTAGCAGTTTAAGGGGCCCACCGAAGATTCCCCTCTGAAGTGTAGAGTTTTAACTTCAGACATGCCTTGTTAATGGTGCAGTGTTAAACTGTAATCACTTTGAAAAATTAATAGAATGTTGCCCCATAATTTAAATAAGGTGAAATGATAAAGGAAACTAGTCTGATGCTATATGGAGTGAGGCTAAATTGGCTAAGTCCGGTATCGTTTATCATCCAGACTATTTAAGGCATGAAACAGGTAACCATCCCGAAAACAAAAAGAGACTAATAGTCACCATGGATTTTCTAAAACAGAAGGGCGTCCTAGACAAGCCCCAAATTAAACTGTTCAGTCCCGAAAAAACACCGGTTGAAGTGGTAGCCATGAATCACAGTATGCAGTACATTGAACAAGTTGAAGACATGTGCAGGCGGGGGGGAGGAATGCTTGACCCAGACACCGTAGTCAGCGCCGAATCCTTTGAGGTGGCCCTCAGGGCTGTGGGGGGAGCATTGCTAGCCGCAGAAAAAATTAGAACGAGAGAAGTTGACAATAGCTTCGCCCTTGTCAGACCCCCAGGACACCATGCAACCTATGGTCACGGCCACGGTTTTTGCATCTTCAACAACATAGCAATTCTGGCCAAATACATGCTCAAAAATTGGGGCCTTAAAAGAATCCTCATAATTGACTTTGACGCCCACCACGGAAACGGCACACAAGACTCCTTCTACGACAGCCCCAACGTCCTATACTTCAGCCTACAACAATGGGGAATATACCCTGGATCCGGCTGGTACCAAGAAATCGGCGAAAAAGAAGGGAAAGGATACACCGTAAACGTTCCCCTCCCCTGGGGAACCGACGATGAAAGCTACCTCTTCGCACTCCAAGAACTGCTCCCCCCCATAGCCGACCAATACCACCCCGAATTCATTCTAGTTTCAGCAGGTTTCGACGCCCACTACTCCGACATGCTAACAAACATGAGCATCAGCTCCGTCGGCCACGGAAAAATCATGGAAACAATCCTTGACGTCGCCAAACAGAAATGCAACGGCAAAGTTGCAGTACTCCTTGAGGGAGGATACAACCTCAACGCCATTCCCCGAAGCATATACAACGTGATTTCCCACATGGCAGACCTAGGAGAACTACTAGACGATGAACAGCCAAAATCAGACCAAAGAACCCGAGAGGAAGTAAAAAGACTCGTGGACGAAATTAAAAAAACACTAAAACCCTACTGGAAATTCTAAACCAACGGGAACCAAAAACGAGCAAACAAGCAAAAAACAAAAAAATTACAAAACCTCAAACCAAGAAACAGATTCCAACCACTGTTCAACTTCCAGTATTTTAAGCACTAAAAATTTTTTCTTGTCCGAAAAGTGAAGTATACGTTCTCCCCTCTTTTTCTTTTCCCTGAAAAGTCCTTGCAAACACTCTTCTTTTTTAGGGGAGAAAAGAATCCCCCAATAAACAATTAAAATGATAACCCTCAATTGTGGTGTCAACAACCCCCTTTTTATTTGAAATCTTTCAAAGACT
>JAHAWU010000181.1:3477-4594 GCA_018383815.1 Candidatus Jordarchaeia archaeon
TCACCGCGTGCCTGCACCAATATTTTTTCAGCCAGCTCCCTACCTATAGCCGGGATCCTCACCAAATCCTCCACCCTAGCAGACGCCAAATCCTGCACCGTCTTAAAGCCCGCATCATACAGCCTCCTCGCTCTCACTCTCCCCACTCCCACCAGCCTCACAAGGTCTAAAAGCTCCTCCCTAATTCCATAATTTATTCTCATCCTGAGGCGCCAAATGTTAGGCAGCTCCCCTCTGATTCCCAGCAGCTCTGCAATTTTGTAAGTTGCATACAATAACCAGTCCGCAGCCTCAATAAACCTCAATATATCCCCCGAACCCACACCGAACTGCGAAATAATCTCATCCTCCGAGGCTTCACTAATCCACCTCTCCAACAAGTAAGCCATCTTCAACTCTGACAAAAACCACTCATAACCATCTGGATCCTCCCACTCGTCCGGAGGACTCCTCCGAAACTCAAATCGGTGCTCATCAGCAAAAATCCCCACCTCCCTATAATCCCTCTTCCCCAAATACAGCCGCGGCATATCCGGGGTGCTGGAAACCAGATGCAAGTAGCCCACATCCGTAACCCGCTCCACCTTCGACCTCAAACCATCCCTAATAATCACAGCAGACATGGGATCAATATAAAGCTCAGAAATTCTCCTCCCAAAAGGCGTAGCAAACAATAAACCACCCCTATCCTCAACCATTCCCTCCGAAACCAGGAACCTCAAAATATCCTCCAAAAAGCCCCCAAGAAAATCCGAACCAAACTGGTAAGCATAAAAAGTCCTACCCAAAAAATCCATAATACCTTCCCTTTCATGAGCATAATCCGAAGCCACAGTGGCCAAAATCTGAGTCCTAAGAAAAGACTCCGAAGCCAACTTCGACTCAATGACCTCCGGCTCACCCAAAACATACCTCTCCATGAGCGTATCCCTCTCCCCCCCACTCCTAGCCACAATAATAGCCTCCCCCTCCACATCATACTTAGGCCTCCCAGCCCTCCCAGCCATTTGCTTATACTCCAAAACAGGAATCCAACTATAACCAAAATTAGCATCATACCTCCTACAACTCCTAATAATCACCCGCCTAGCAGGAAGATTCACACCCGCAGCCAAAG
>JAHAWU010000181.1:4623-4886 GCA_018383815.1 Candidatus Jordarchaeia archaeon
TTTCCCCTAAAACTCTCCTCAACCAACTTCCTCTGACTATAACTAAGACCTGCATGGTGAAACGCCACACCCCCCTCAATGCACCCCGCCAGCTGCTTCGAAACCTGCGTCACCTCCTCCCCGCCCAACAGCTCCCGAGACACACGCCTAAGCGTCTTCCTCTCAGCCCCACCCAAATAACTATGCAAAACCCCCGCAAGACGCCTCGCAATAGAAACCGCATTCCTCCTTGTAGAATCAAAAATCAGCGCCTGCCCCCCACC
>JAHAWU010000181.1:4971-5870 GCA_018383815.1 Candidatus Jordarchaeia archaeon
ACGCCACCATAATAAACGCCCTCCCTCAAAACTACCGGCCTCCAATCACTCAAAACCAGCTTAGCCCCCAACCAATCCGCAAGTCTATCCGCATTACTAATCGTCGCACTAAGAGCAACCACCTGAGCATCCGGATTCACCTGCCGCAACCGCGCCAAAACCACCTCCAAAGTCGGCCCCCTATCCACAGAATTAATAAGATGAACCTCATCCGCCACAACCACAGAAACCCTCGAAATCCACTCCGCATGGTGCCTCAACAAAGAATCCGCCTTTTCATTAGTACAAACCAAAATATCATAACCCCCCAACTCAGAACCAGAAGAATCAAAATCGCCCGTAGACAAACCAACCCTCAACCCCAAACACTCCCACCTCCTAAACTCCTCAAACTTCTCACTAGCCAAAGCACGCAAAGGCACAAGATAAACAGCCTTCCCCCCACCCAAAACACTCTTCACCATACAAAGCTCAGCAACCAAAGTCTTCCCAGAAGCAGTAGGAACCGCCAAAACCAAACTCTCCCCACCCAAAACACCAGCCCTAACCGCCTCAATCTGCGGAGGAAACAAAGAAACAAACCCCCACTCTCCCAAAACTCTCCTCACAACATCAGGAACATCCAACTCACTCACCAACAAAACAAAACCCCCAAAAAACCCAAACAAAAACCAACCACAAACCCACAACACCAACAAAACAACAACAAAAAACAAACTAAAAAACATTACCCACAAACACCACACAAAAAACACAAACAACCAAACACCAAAACAAAATAACAGAAGAGGAAACCCACCACAACCCCACAAAAAACCCAAAACCACCACAACACCAAAAAAATATTAAAAAACGGCACTCCTCCAAAACAAAAAATTTATCAACCACCACCCACAACA
>JAHAWU010000182.1:0-3268 GCA_018383815.1 Candidatus Jordarchaeia archaeon
CATCCGGATTGTACCGCTTCAACTCGGACTTCTCCCAAAAGTAGACAGAGAAAAGTGGAAAGAAGTTCCTAAAAAGGGTTGCTAAACTCTATAAAAACCAAAGATTTTGCGAATCTATCGCCTGGTATGATTCACCACTACCCATTGACCCCCCACAAGCGTACAACCTGCAATACTTATATAGTGCAGTTGCCGGTGAATATGGATGGGATACTTGGATATGGATAGGAGGAATTCCCGGTGGGACACCGCCAACCTGAATGTACACTCATAGATGGGAGAATAATCCTCTCCCATTCCTTTTATTTGAAATGGAGGGTTTGAAAGTGAAAACCAAAACTGTATATTATTTCATTGTGTTTATTGTGCTTCTCCTGATGGGGGTTTTTCTCGCCTCCTCTATTAAATATGTGCTGTTATTACATGCTGGTCCTTTGGTATTTTTGTATCCAGCGCTTGTAAGGTTCACGCCCCTAGGTTTCTATGTGGAAATATTATACTTGGACTCGTTTCCTTATCCTTTCTGGTTCTTGGTAGGATATAGGCCTCCCCTCGTTGTCCCCGTAGATTCTCAATACTATGGCATATTTTATACCGGTGTGATAGCTATTATCTTGGCTGCCATAGTTCTTTCTATACCTGCCGGCCTAATTCTTCCTTTGTTGGGTATGCCGGAATACGAACATTTCCATGATGCTTGGGCTAGAGTTAAATTCTTAGTCACGAAAAGCTCTTGGAAAAAAAGATTAACAATAAGTTTCACAATTATTGTCCGAATAATTGGGGCCTTAATCGTACTAATTATGTACAGTATATTGTTTCAAATAATTCCTTTGACTTACACAGAGTTTTCTATTCTCTTGCTCATAGTCGCTGGCTGGGTCATAATACTCTCCACAATTTTACCTAAAAAAAGGCTTACCCAATTATATGAACAGGACTAGTAGGTCTGGATAGATGAGATTCCTGGTGGAACACCTCCAACTCAGCGAAGAACTAACAAATACCTTTTCCTTTTTATTACCAACTTAGGTTTTGGTTATACGCGGACAAAAACAGTGTTGAGCATTGTTCTGGGGGTTTGGATTTTCTTAATGGTGGTTGGTCTTTGTTCTTTTTTGTACTATTTGGTTTTGCTTGGGTCTACAATACCTATAACCCTGACGCCTGCTACTATAATTTATTCTCCTATTGGATTCAAGGTTTTGTTGGTCTCAATAGGTTTGTTGACACTAGTTTCCATTTTTACCCTTTTGACTATGATCCCTTCTTGATTGTGATTAACCCTACTCTTCACTGGAATCTAGTGGTTACCAGCTGCTCAGCGGCTCTCGCTGGTGGTATACTTATTTCAGCCTTCTTTCCCATTGGTTTTTTAATGGGGTTAAGGGATACGAGTCCTTTGGGAATGCGAAAAAAGGAATTAAGCTTGTGATAACCCAAGGTTCCTTTAAAGCCAAAATGATAATACTTTTTTCTACATTTACTATTTATTTATTTTACATTGCTGCTGATAATAATGGGATATTTCCAGATAGTCTACATTAGTATCGTGCAGAGAATTGATATATATTTTTTAAGTATAATCCCCCTATTTGTGTTGTTTCTTCTCTACGAACACTTCCAAAAATTTTTTGGTTTCTAGTGTGGAAGTTAACTTAAGTGGCAATTATCGTGAGCCTGCATGTTTTTCGGCTCAAAGAAACCCTCTCCCTGGACATTTTTTCGGAGTTTTTCAGGGGTGTAATAGCTTGTGAGCAGTCTCCCACCCAATTTTTGGACGTGTTCCTTCTCTACAATAGGTTTGAAAGGATAATACAATCAGAAGTCGGCCTACTTAAAATCTCTTAAAAAGAAACCTTTTTAACAATGCACAAGAGGGTATTACACTGGTTTACACTACAAAAAGAGTGGGCATATGTAAACAAAAACAGTTTCTAAGGTTATTATTGTGGTGTGGGTTTTCTTAATGGCTGGTGCGTTCGGCGCTTTTATGTGTTACAGCATTTTGTGGGGCTCCTGGCTTATGATAATTATAACTCCCGCTGCTATAACTTATTCTGCTATTGGTTTCACGGTTTTATCCTTTACCATAGATTCGCTGAAGGTATTCCCCATTTTCTTCTGGTATCCCCCTTTTAGTTGCCATTACGAATCCCACACTTTACTGGACGCTATTTGCCACCATTTGCACAACCACCGCCACTGGTGGTGCGCTTATTGCGTACTACGCTCCAGTCGATTATTTAATACGCATCAAAGACTACGAGCACTACAGAGACGCAAGAAAAGGCTTCAGCCTTGTAATGGCTAAGGGTTCTTGGAAAAGCAAAATAATAATACTCTACGCCACGCTCTCCTTCATGTTATTCTATTTAGTAGTTCTGTTAACAGTTATGGTGTGGTTCCAGATAATTCACATAAGCATCATACAAAGAAGCCTCCTACTGATCTGTGCCACAATTCCACTGTTTGTTTTATTCCTTCTCCATGATAGATTCACTCAGACAATACAAAAAGAGATAAGTACGTTAAAGTAAAAGATGATGTTGCCAAAACGCAATCTGTCCCCTCTTCCCTATCCATTTAGATGGAAGTCTCAAAAATTAAAACTAGAACCGTGATGTATTTGCTTGCATGTTAATTTTTTTCCTGTTAGGAGTTTTGCCACTTCCGGCTTCACATGTAGGACACTATCAAGTACTGGCTCCCTAATATTTTTGCATCCCATAATCGTAAGAGGCCCATAAATTTTCATAAAAAATAGAATTACCCCTATTCCACCTTCTTAAGGTAACTCTCCATTCTTGAAACAAAACTTTTTGCTCCCTCCAAACACTCCCTTGCCTCCCTCTCGGAAACAGCGGATCCCCTAATAACATAATCTCCCTTCTGCCTTAAATCATACGCCCTTCTTAGCATTTTACCAAACTCAGCTTCCACTATCCCTGTCTTAACAAAATGTTCACAGAACGACTTTATTATACATCTGTGGCCCAACTCGCTCAACTCCATGGGAAACAGCGTCCACTCTTCCATAATCCCCCTGGAAAATAGCATCGCCTCTACCATAAAAAACATGGCATAATAGCACAAAATAACACAGAAAGCATAGTGACCACCATCCAAAGTAAACTCCGCTTGTCTCAAAAGCGCGACAGCTTTTTGCAGTAAGTCATCTATCTCCTTCATACCTCTCTTCCCTTCTTCCTCACATTCGTTAAAAATGGAGAATTTGTGAAAAGGGTCTCCCTAACTGCAAAAACAG